>NZ_JBQSXT010000009.1:0-124034 GCF_052378605.1 Halomonas sp. AOP27-A1-41 | reverse complement strand
ATGTTTTACCTGGCGCGCACCTTCATTTGGTTGAAAATGAAATGAGGACACGCCCTAGTAATATGTCAAAAATCTTCTGGCCTCCTCAAACTAAAGGGAATAAAGGCGAGCAGCGCAGGTTGCGCGGTGAGATATTGAGAGAAAAGTTAGGCCTCCCTGATCAAGGCCATTTTCTGTGCGATAGAAATATTAGAAACCACTTAGAACACTATGATGAGCGATTAGACGATTGGAGAGAAAATAGCCCAGAGCGTCACATCCTCTCAGACATGATTGGCCCGCCCAGCGCCATAGGGGGTATCGATCCCCAAAACATGATGCGAGGCTATGCCCCCTCCACACATTCATTTAACTTTAGAGGCGAATCGTACGATATACAGCAACTAGCAGATACTATCGTCTTAATAAATGAACAAATTTCGGATTTTGAATCCGAGAGATCTAACCATAGGTAATGGCCTAGCTGGCCCACACCTTACGACTATTTCTGCATAGCTTATCCAGAGCTACGGAGCGCTGGTTTTACCAAAATATTACCAATGTTTTACCAAGCAAAAAAAACCGCCGCTCGGCATGACCCGTAAGCGGCGGTTTTCAATAATATTCTTGGTCGGAGTGACAGGATTCGAACCTGCGACCTTTGCAACCCCATTGCAACGCGCTACCAAGCTGCGCCACACTCCGATGTCTTGTGCATTTCCCTCAAGACGGTGCGTATACTATCGCTTTATGCGCCAAATGAAAAGTTATTTTTGCGCTTTCTTTTCAAGTATTTGGCATTAGGCATGGTCTGCATCCAGCAACAGGCGATGCATCGCTTCATACACACCGGGCGCAGTCACCAGCAGTTCATTAGGATACAGGTCCGCAGGCACGCCTTCTGGAACGATACCCAAGTGCCCTACGCTTGCCCCAGCTTCACGGGCAACAACCCAGCCAGCAACAAAGTCCCAAGGCGAAACGCTTTCATAATAAGCACCCAAGCGTCCGCAGGCCACATCACATAAGTCCAACGCTGCTGCTCCATTGCGTCGTACATCTCGACAATGCGCCAGTACTCCATTCAAGCGTGCTAGTAGTTTTTGGCGGGCCTCTTTTTGATAAGGAAAGCCTGTACCTACCAGGGTTTCAGCTAGCCTCATCACCTTACTGGCTTGGATCGGTTGCTGATTGCAATAAGCGCCCTGTCCTTCTGCCGCACTGAAGGTTTCATCCAGGAAAGGCGCATAGACCACACCCACCTTGGCTATCCCCTCTTCCATCCACCCAATGGACACCGCAACATGCCGTAACCCTTGCGCAAAGTTGACGGTTCCATCAATGGGGTCTACCACCCAAAGTTTAGAAACATCGGCATTTAACGCATGCGCGGGGGATAGTTCTTCACTGAGGAGCGCTTCATCAGGGAAGTAAGTGTTTAATCGTTCTCTTATTAACTGATCGACGGCCACGTCAACATCCGTGACTAACTCATCACCCGCTTTAAGCCGTTGTGAAAATGACTGGTCTGCGCGTGCCTGACGAATGAGCTCTCCTGCCTCATGGGAAATAGAAACGGCTACATCCAGACGCTCTTTCAATGTATGCATTGCTCTGCTTTTCCTTCTACGCATTGCGAGGAGTTTGAGCATAGTCACACAATATGACTTTTTAAGTCACGATGATGCAATAAAAGCAGGAAAATTAACGCAGTGCACCCACCAGAATGTCGACGACTACACGCGTGGCCGCCTCAATCAGCACTACATCAGCGCCTACTCGTTCCCATTCGTAGCCAGGATAGCGCGGCAAATGACCGGCCAATGAGCCGTCAAAGCGCTTTGCTATACCGGGTGGTAGCGGTTTGCCACGCTGAATTTGTCGTTGAATGCCGGGGGGCAGTGATTCAGCAGCGGGTGCATTAAACTGGCGTAGCAAGCGCAGTAGCTCGCGCTCATTGACGCGTGGCAAATCCACATATTGCTTATTGTGGCTTTCACGCATCGAACGTGAGCTTCCTTGCTGATACCGCTGCTCTTGCCCATTATCGCGTGCGCCATGGGCTGGCGCGTGGGCAGGCGGCTGTGCAAACGTGTTGCTGGCAACTATCAATCCTCCCAGACAACTTACCAACACGGCTAGACTCGTTCGCTTCATTTGAAAACCTCTCACTAAACATATTGGCTAACACGGTTAGCTTGTAGTGTAGTGAGGAAATACGCACAGAGTATGGAAATATAAAGATCATACGGGGTCTTTTAACATCCACTCCCTATCGGATACTAAGAGCCTTTGACCACGATTTTTCCTGCTTCAATATTAATAATGCCCCCGCGTGCTGACTGAATTTCGATTCCATCCCCACTTGTGTTACTGCTCGTAAACGCGTCAAGCAGCTCTTGTTTACGGCTATCAGTGCCGCTATCACAGGCTTGAAAGCTGAAATCATCAGAAATAGCTGAGTCTGCTTGAGCTGTTTCGGACAGCGAATAATTTACCAATGCCATACTCCGATAGGAAGCCAGCTCCCCCTCGCAGGCGGTTAAAGACGCTTTATCAAGGTAATTCCCATACTGGGGCACTGCCACTGCCATCAAAACGCCCACGATAGCAATGACGATCATGAGCTCTATCAGAGTAAAGCCATCTTCACACCCTTTGGTCTTGCCGCTATGTTTATCCAAACTGCCCCCTGTTTATCGACATCACACACATTTTTATTGAAATTACCAACTAGTCTTACCGCAGCATTATAGATACAATACTAATCATAATTAATCAATTTATTAGTTAAAATATTAGTTTTTCTTACGAGCGTAGGCAAAGCATTTTTAGAAACTTTTCATGAATTATAACAATCACTTAAATATCAAAAGCTTAAAATATCATCTTTTCGAGATTATTGATGGAATTTGAAGGATTAGCCAAGCGTTTAATTAACAGCGAGCTGCTAAGCATTGACCAGGCCGAAAAAGCAGAAACAGCATCACTCGCCTTGGGGATATCATTATTACGCTATGTAGCTGAACAAAGACTCGTGGACGCTAGCGCCGCCGCCTGTGCAGCTGCTTGGGAATATGGTTTTCCAGTGATAGATTTAGAGGCTCTGCAGCTAGAATCACTGCCAAAAGCGACCAGTTTTCCTGCTCATTTTTTAACATCATTAAAAGTCCTGCCTCTGGCTCAACGGGGGCGTCATATCACAGTCGCCATTTCCTGCCCATCAGTCCTGTCTCAACTTGATGAGCTAACATTTACTCTAGATGTCGTTAGTATTGAAGGGATTTTGGCCCCGTTCGATCAGCTTGAGACCGTATTAAGTAGCTACCTCACCCATCATAAATATGCCTCTTTGGGTTCCATCAAGCATCTGCCTGATTATAAATTAGCCTCTGAAGATGACGATTTTCAGCTTGAAGATATGGCCCAAAGTATAGAAGACGGGCCTGTCGTTGAATTCGTTAATAAAGTACTGTTGGACGCTATTGATCGGGGCGCTTCAGACATTCACTTCGAGCCCTATGAGCAACACTACCGTATTCGATTTAGGATTGACGGCGTGCTTATTGAAGTTGCTCAGCCACCACTGACAATGCGAAATCAGATAGCAGCACGCTTGAAGATCATGGCTCGCCTTGATATCTCGGAGCGTCGCCTTCCTCAAGATGGAGCCATTAAATTCTCGGCAAAACGCCATCAAACGTTAGATTTGCGTGTCAATTCATTGCCGACCGTTTACGGCGAGAAGGTCGTACTACGTCTGCTTGATCCTACCTCTCTTCAGCTTGGCATTGACCAATTGGGCTTTTCAGATACCCAGAGGGGGCTCTATGAAAAAGCACTTGAACAACCCCAGGGAATGATTTTAGTCACAGGTCCTACTGGCAGTGGCAAAACAGTCTCCCTCTATACGGGCATCGCCCTACTCAATCAAGTAGAGCGGAATATCTGCACTGCAGAAGATCCTGTTGAAATCAAGGTAGCAGGTATTAATCAAGTGAACGTGCTACCTCACATTGGATTGGATTTTGCCAATGCACTGCGCGCTTTTCTCCGTCAGGATCCTGACGTAGTGATGGTAGGTGAAATACGCGATCTTGAAACGGCAGAGATTTCAATAAAAGCAGCACAAACAGGTCATCTTGTACTTTCAACCGTGCATACCAATTCTGCGGCAGATACCCTGACTCGCTTATGCAACATGGGAGTATCGCCGTTTAACATTGCAAGTTCGGTGAGCCTGATTATTGCACAACGCTTAGCTCGAAAATTATGCAGTCATTGCAAACAGCCTACAAACATCCCCATGGATGCCCTATCCAGCGAAGTTACCAATGAAGATACCCTTCAACAAGCAACCTTTTACCGTGCTGAAGGATGCAAAAAATGCACACATGGATACAAAGGCCGGGTGGGTATCTATGAAGTGGTTCCCGTTTCCGAAACAATTCGGCAGCTCATTATGCACAACGCGTCCGCACTTGAAATTAACGAGCAGATCAAAAAGGAAGGACATGCCAGCCTTCGCCAAAGTGGCTTTTATTACGTTATCCAAGGCATTACCAGCCTGGAGGAAATTAATCGTGTCATTAAGGAGTAACGTTTGACTCGATATGCCGTTAAACGTAAAGCCAAGTCACCCCGCTTGTATCGCTGGAAATGGACAGGGACGGTGGGCCAAACACGTTTACTACATGGTGAAATTATCGGCCACAGCAAGGTCGCCGTTACCGCCGAGCTACGTAAACAAAATATTGACGTGCGGCGTGTCGCTAAAAAAAGCGACCTGAGTAGCCAAGGACGTATAAAGCCTCGCGATATCATGATTTTTTCACGCCAGATGGCAACGATGATTCAAGCGGGCATCCCCCTATTACAGGCTTTTCAGGTAGTGGCTGAAAGCCTGAAAAAACCGTCGATGGTGGCGCTTGTTCATCAGCTAACCAATGACGTAGCATCAGGGACAAGCTTTTCTGACGCCTTACGATACCACCCTCAATATTTTGATCGTTTGTTTATTAATCTGGTTGATGCAGGCGAACAGTCCGGCACTCTTGACAAAATGTTAGAGCAAAATGCGGTTTATAAGGAAAAACTAGAGTCCCTAAAGGGGCGTGTCAAAAAGGCGTTGTGGTATCCGACGACCGTTTTGCTGACCGGCATCGCGATTACACTGCTATTACTTATTAAAGTGGTACCTCAGTTTGAAAGCATGTTTCAAAGCTTTGACGCTGAGCTACCGGCGGTGACACAGCTAACCGTCGACTTATCGATGCTGGCCCAACAACTATGGCTACCTTTACTGGGAACAGCCACAACAGTGATTCTATTGCTGCGATGGCTGACGCGCCGCTCTCCAGCGCTTGTCTACCTGCTTCATCGCCTTTTGCTACGTATTCCTGTTATCGGCAACATCATTGATAAAGCGGCTGTTGCACGATTTTCCCGTACCTTGGCCACGACGTATGCATCCGGCATTCCTCTGGTAGAAGGGCTTGCAACTGCGGCTGGCTCAACGGGCAATAAGGTATATGAACAAGCGGCACTCCAGACACAAAAGGAGGTAGCAACAGGTCAGCAGCTGCATTTTTCAATGCGAATGACCAACCGTTTCCCTGCTTTAGCGATCCAGATGGTAAGCATTGGTGAAGAAGCCGGTGCCCTTGATACCATGCTCCACCGTGTAGCCAGTTACTACGAAGAAGACGTCGATAACCAGGTGGATGCGCTGACGTCTTTAATGGAGCCCCTCATTATCATTGTGCTGGGCATTTTGGTGGGGGGAATCGTCGTTTCTATGTATTTACCTATTTTTAATCTGGGTACCGTCATCTAGGTATTCTGAGGAGCATTATGAGTTCTCTTACGCTGAGCACCGGCCTGGTGGTTTGTTTGCTGGGCCTCTGCTTGGGTAGCTTTGCAAACGTTGTTATCACTCGTCTTCCTGTCATGCTAATGCGTCACTGGCGGCTTGAGGCCCGTGCGGCTCTTGAGCTGCCTATGGAACAAGCACCTCGCTTTAATATTGCGACACCTCGCTCACAATGCCCACGCTGCGAGAGTTCCATCGCCTGGCACGATAATATTCCCTTAATCGGCTGGGTTAAACGACGCGGCCGCTGTGCAAACTGCCACACCCGCATTAGCTTGCAGTATCCCCTTGTAGAATTAAGCAGCGGTGTACTGGCCCTAACAGTTGCGCTTCTGCAGGGCATAAACCTCTCCAGCCTGTTTATTTATGCAGCCTGCGTAACCCTTCTCGTACTGGCCGTGATCGATCTTCGCACCTACTTGTTACCGGATATTCTCACCCTTCCCTTGCTGTGGGCTGGCCTTGTCTATCAGCTCTTATTTCAGCCCTACTTACTAACCAATGCCGTCGTTGGTGCAATGGCGGGTTACCTGATCCTTTGGAGTTTTTACTGGGTATTTAAACTAACCACTGGAAAAGAGGGCATGGGGTATGGTGATTTTAAGCTTCTAGCCGCTCTTGGCGCTTGGTTGGGTTGGAGCTTCCTGCCCCTGCTCTTACTGCTCTCAGCCGGGATAGGTGCTGTTGTAGGCGTTGTGGCACAGACACGCTTTCCACACTTACGTGGCGCACCGCTTCCTTTTGGGCCTTTTCTCGCGTTAGCGGGCTGGGCATGCCTCCTGGAAGGACATGACCTTATCGCCCTTTATTTGTCCTTTTTCCCTGGGGTTTAATACAAACCAAGAAGGTATATTGCATCTCATGCCCAAAGCGGCGCCTACATGGGCGTAATGCGCTATGGGTACCGACTTTCTACGTAAAAACACGTAAAATAGCGTTTTAAAGAACGCAATAAAGGGTAGCTATGATTATTGGCTTAACCGGAGGCATTGGTTCGGGTAAATCAACCGTAGCGCGCGCGTTTGAATCGCTAGGGGCCAGCTGGGTAGATGCAGATATCGTTGCCCGTGAAATTGTGGCACCAGGTGAGCCCGCCTTGAGCGCTATTATTGATTATTTTGGTTCAAATATTGTCAAGCAAGACGGAACGCTTGATAGAGCCGCTTTGCGTTCAATTATCTTTGAAGATCCACCCAAGCGTGAATGGCTAGAGTCGCTTACTCATCCGATTATCAGAAAACGGTTAGTCGCGCATTTAACCTCTCTATCCCACGATTCACCCTATGTACTTCTCGTTTCACCGTTACTTTTTGAGTCAGGACAAAACATGCTGGTCGCTCGAACAATTGTGGTTGACGTACCCACCGATGTTCAGCTTTCCAGAACACTCGCTCGTGATGACGTAAGCCCTAAACAGGTACGTGCCATTCTTGCAGCGCAAATGTCTCGTGAAGAGCGCTTGGCTAACGCCGACGATGTGATAGATAACAGCGGAGATTATGACTTTATGATGCGTCAGGTTGAGCGTCTGGACAGTATTTATCGCACTCGTTAATTCAATTTTATCTATATTTCAGGATTATTATGACTCACCCTGCTAATGATACTCCCATGGAAGTTAACTGCCCCCACTGCGGCCAAAAAGTGGCTTGGGCACCAGAGAGCACCTACCGCCCTTTTTGCAGCAAGCGCTGTCAATTAATTGATTTTGGCGCATGGGCTGAAGAGTCTCACCGTATCGCAGGCGAGCCAGCCATGGATGAGGCTGACTTGGATACCCTTCTGGCACAAGCGGATAAAGATGCGCCTCTTTCTTAACGAATGGTTTTCACGGTGAGGTAAATATTGGTCATGCAAGAGCCCGATGTAACCGCTTATCACTTATTGCATGAGCTTGATAATCGATTTGATAATCTGGTTTGCGCTATTGAAGCGGCGCTGGTGCTTTACGAAAGGCAGCGCCCGGCGGCGTGGGTCATGCATCAGCCGTCCGTCGAATTAAACTGGCTGCGAAACGCACTGCTGGATATGTGGCACTTGGAAGGCCAGGACGGTCGTGAAACGCGTAATTACATAGGAGTGATTGCCGCTGGCACTCCCCTTATTGAGGCAGTTGGCACTATTAACCATGCTAAAACAGCAATTAGCGAGTTAATCCATAGGATAAAAGAGCTCTCTCCAAAAGCATTCGGAGAAATCAAGCAACGCCTGCCACAACGCCACCCTCAAGTAGATAATGTATTGCGCCGTACCGGGCTTGCCAAACTCCACCTGAAACAGTGTTGGCGACAAATACCGATTGCTGAAGCGCCGGTTTCGCGTATACGGCTTGCCTGGTACAGCAGCGGGCGCTCTATCAAGCGTCTCAGCGTGCAGGAAGCGGAGAAAAAGCTCATGCAACTGGATACCGAAGCGCCGCATATACGTATTCAACTGCGCAAGCTGGCTGGCCTTCCTGGCGACGAAGCGTTGGCACAAGTACAAGCGCAGGCGCCTTTGATGCGGGCGAACCTTTTTTTTACTGAGCCTTTACTCGACGGGCACTCACGGCGGGCGCTCAATATTGCCATGCCGCTGTTTGTGCCCGCTCCTGACCAACGCCTGCCCCATATCAACTTGCCGCCGCTACACCCCCCTACGGAACGCACACGGGCAAGAAGGCGCGATGAAAAGCTTGAGCACGAAGCGTTTTTACCCAGCTTGCGTATTTATCGCTACCGATCCTGATCAAAGGCCTAGCCACCAGTGAGCTCAGGCGCTTGATGTTGTGGCCAGAGCTCATAAAACAACAGCGTTGAAATGAGCTCGTGCAGCTCCTGGTCCGATTGGTTGTACTCATCCATTAACGCTTTCAAGCGCTCTCCAAACAAGCGCTCTCGCTCTTGTGAGCGTTTTACTGCGTCATCTTCTTCTAACGCTGCCAATGAGCGTACCGGTGGCCCGGTTGGAATATCGAAGTCACTCTTAGGATCTTCCAACTGGCGCAAAGCTTGCGCAAATGCATCATCCAACTCACGAAACTTACGCAGCTTGTCACGTTCATCCGACTGTTTTGGAGTTTTGTGATATTTCATTGATGTTTCATTCATACCTTACTTGAAATGGTCGAAGTACCGCCACAACAGATATTTCCACAAGAGATACCCAATGCCGCACAGCCAGCCTGAAAGTCTGCCGTGCATCTCGGTGCAGTGGAATTACCACCAAGCGATGACAACAAGGTTATCGGCCAATGCCAATAGCCTTACGAGAAAAGGTTCAACGTATCATTCACTAAAAACGTATAGGACGTAAACGACAAAGCCTATATGCCGGCTAACTCACATCCCCGGAAACGCTATTAAAGGCACAGCTATCCAATAGCGTTTTAAAGGCAAGACGAGCAGCCACAGAATCGTACACAAAAAAATCAAACAATAGTCAACACGATACGATGGGGCAAGCTATATGCACAAGCGACCCATATATGTCAGACAGCAACTCGATATTCCCGGACAGCGCCCGCCTTTCAATAGCGATATCAAATCAGGCCAAGCCTGTTTTTAATAAACCATAAAAGAGCGTAGTGTACAAACAGAATACTCTCCACCCCTTTGCTCTTACCAGCACAGAACAGCAGCGTGACCGGTCTACTGCCGAGCTGATAGAAGCAGTTGAATATGCCACTGAACTAGGCAAGGAACGACTACAGGCTACTTAGGCTCTGTCTGAAAAGTGTCTGCGCTCGACAATACGGCGTTAAAAATTGGCTCAAAATACTCATTTACACATGTAAACTCCGTTTTTTCGCCAATTTTTGCCTTGTCTTGTCTTCGCTCGTCGACTTTTCAGACAGACCCTAGCATGTTCATACAAAACCGTATTGCCAGAAAGGCGACGCGATGGGCTCAACGGGTAGCCAGTATTGGGCGTATACCCGGAAATAGCAATGGCACTCACCGCATTCTGCATCAGATAGCCCATGAAGGCACTTACAGCCTCGCCAAGCGCCATGCATGCTTAGGCGACTATCCTTCCAGCAAGCTATGTCACAGCAACGACACGGCCATATCAGTGACACGATTACCAAACACGCTAAATAATTTCAAGCTGGCAAAGAATGCAGCACTAACTTTTGCGGCGCTAAGCTAACGGGAGATATTTTTTTAATATTGAATAGCTATCGGGCCTACTGTGAGCCGCGCACCGGAAAGCTGCCTCTTGTTAAAGCAAAGCCGGCATTTCTTAAGAGAAGTGCCGGTAGTTGCTAATTAATCTTCCATGCTTTCCAGCCAGGACTCAACAGTTTCGTCACCGTATTCATCCTTCCAGCTACGCAAACCTTTATGGTTACCACCACGGGTTTCGATAATTTCGCCCGTATTGGGGTTTTTATACGTTTTTAGGCGACGCTTACGGCGACTAGTATTATTGCTGCCAGAAGCCTTGGCGCCACGTTGATCGTTTGTCGGATCCAGCAGGGCGATAACATCTGCAGGACGCTTACCAAATTCATTCATTAGCGCTTCAAGCTTAGCCTTGAATTCCAACTCGCTTTTTAAACGCTGGTCTCCTTCAAGACGCTGCAAGTCTTCTTGCAACTGCTTAAGTTGCTGCTCTTTTTGGATATATTCGTTTAGAAGTGACATGGGGAGTCCTTATACTTCAGATTTATCTTCTGGATATTGAATTGACACTCATCATATCCATTAGTTCAGAATGCGCGCTCATTATTACTTTAAAAGCACTAATTGACAATAGTCTAGTGTACTTTCATTCAATTACTAAGAGGTTTTTTAAGCGAATAGCGTAGATTTAAAAGTTTTTAAGCAGGTTGGTAAATCTAATTTAATACAACTAACTGGCTTAGAAAACAGCTTGTTAATAAGCAAAAAAGCGCCGCCCATAGGGCGACGCTTCTTAGAACCAGCGACTAAATAGCTTAGTCTTGGCCCATCTGCTGCTTGATCAGGTCACCGATAGTGGTCGGGCCACCAGCTTCGGGTTCCTGGTCACGCAGTTTCTTCAGGTTCTGACGAGTATCGTCCTGCTCTTTCGCTTTGATCGACAGATTAATCTGACGACTCTTGCGATCGACATTGATGATACGCGCTTCAACGCTGTCGCCTTCATTCAGCACATTGCGCGCGTCTTCAACACGGTCAGCACTGATTTCAGAGGCTTTGAGGATGGCAATAACATCGGTTGCCAGCTCAACGTGTGCTTCTTTTGCGTCTACTTCAACAATACGGCCAGTCACCATGCTGCCCTTATCGTTAACAGACAGGTATTCAGCAACAGGATCGGAATCCATTTGCTTGATACCTAAAGAGATGCGCTCACGCTCAGGATCGATAGACAGAATAACGGCTTCGGCTTCATCACCTTTCTTGAAGTTACGAACCGCTTCTTCGCCAGTTTCTGTCCAGGAAATGTCGGACAGATGAACCAGACCATCGATACCACCTTCAAGGCCGATGAAGATACCGAAGTCAGTGATTGACTTAATGGTACCTGAAACACGGTCGCCCTTGTTGTATTCAGCGTTGAACGTTTCCCACGGGTTAGCAGTACACTGCTTGATACCCAGAGAAATACGACGACGCTCTTCGTCGATATCCAGCACCATGACGTCAACATCGTCGCCCACTTGGACAACTTTAGACGGATGGATGTTTTTGTTGGTCCAGTCCATTTCAGAAACGTGAACCAGACCTTCAACGCCCTCTTCCAGCTCAGCAAAGCAGCCGTAATCGGTCAGGTTAGTGACCACAGCGTGTACTTTGGTGCCTTCCGGGTAACGCTGCTTAATGTTGACCCACGGATCTTCGCCCAATTGCTTCAGACCCAGTGAAACGCGGTTGCGCTCACGGTCAAACTTAAGCACTTTAACGTTGATTTCGTCGCCAACAGCAACGATTTCAGACGGGTGCTTAATACGCTTCCACGCCATATCGGTAATGTGCAGCAGGCCGTCAACACCACCCAGATCTACGAACGCGCCGTAGTCTGTCAGGTTCTTAACGATACCTTTAATCTGCTGGCCTTCTTGCAGCGTTGCCAGCAGCGCTTCGCGCTCGGCACTGTTTTCAGCTTCAAGTACAGCACGACGAGAAACAACAACGTTATTACGCTTCGGATCAAGCTTGATGACTTTAAAGTCCAGCTCTTTATTTTCCAAATGCGCAGTATCGCGAACCGGACGTACGTCGACCAAAGAACCCGGCAGGAAGGCACGGATAGAGTCGACATCGACAGTGAAGCCGCCTTTGACTTTACCGTTGATCACGCCTTTGATGATTTCGTCTTTCTCGAAGGCGGCTTCCAGAATCTTCCAAGCTTCTGCGCGCTTGGCTTTTTCACGGGACAGACGCGTTTCACCGAAGCCATCTTCTACGGCTTCTAGTGCAACGTGGACGTCGTCACCGATAGCGATGTTTAACTCGCCATTTTCATCGCGGAATTGTGCCGCCGGTATCTGGCCTTCAGATTTCAGACCAGCATTGACGGTAACCCAGTCGCCATCGATGTCGACAACTTGAGCCGCGACGATAGCGCCTGGCTCCATGTTAATGTCGTTAAGGGACTGTTCAAACAGTTCAGCAAAGCTTTCGCTCATGGTTTTCCTACGTGATCAACGTTGTTGAGGCATAAATGCCTTCTCCGTACCACCAGCGAGTACGGGCCTAATGTCACTCTGCCTTTGGAGGTGTTAACGCTGGTTAGACCTGACCGGGCTCTCTGATATGAACGATCATATGAACTGCCGCCCTGCCATGTCATGACACCTTTCCAAAAACGCCGCAAGGGAGAATCAGGTGCCGGATACGAACCCTTTTTGGGCAAGCAATTCCGCCAACCGTTCAACCACTTCCGGTATGCTCAGACGCGTGGTATCAAGCGTAATGGCATCATCTGCCGGCTTGAGAGGTGCCACGCTGCGCTGCGTGTCGCGTGCATCGCGTGCCTGAATCTCCTTCAAAAGACTCGAAAGACTAGCATTCATACCCGCTTCCTGCAACTGAAGATGGCGGCGACGCGCTCGTTCCTCAGCACTAGCAGTTAGAAATATCTTTAGCGGCGCGTCTACAAATACGACGGTGCCCATATCACGGCCATCTGCAACAAGGCCTGGCGCCTTCTGAAAATCTCTTTGCCGCTGAAGCAGAGCCGCGCGCACAGCGGGAAGCGCAGCCACCTGGGATGCCAACTCGCCAGTGTGCTCGGTCCGGATTGCCTGGCTTACTTCATCACCTTCAAGCAGCGTGCGGGGCTTACCATTTTCGATGGGAAATGCCACATCCAGCGATTCGGCTAATGCAGCAACAGCCGCTTCGTCATCAAGCGCAATACCATGCTTAACCGCCGCGGTGGCGGTTAGCCTGTATAACGCTCCGCTGTCGAGCAAATGCCAGCCTAAACGCTCGGCAACCAAACTACTGATGGTTCCCTTGCCTGCCCCACCTGGCCCGTCAATGGTCAGAACAGGGATAGGCTTAGTCATTCTCGCCCCCGACGTTAACCCCCATGCCGATTTTATTGGCAAGCTCAACGAAGGTGGGGAACGACGTAGCGACATTGGCGCAGTCATCAATAATAATGTCATCACTTGCGCGTAGTGCGGCAATGGCAAAGGCCATAGCGATACGATGGTCACCTAAACTATTAACGCGCCCACCACCGTAGCTTGCAACCTCGGCATTGGCGTTACCGATAATATCGATTCCGTCGCCAACCACGGTATGTTCAACGCCCAAAATCGCCAGCCCATCAGCCATGGCCTGAATACGGTCAGACTCTTTGACACGTAGCTCTTCTGCACCACGAAGACGCGTGGTGCCAGCAGCATTTGCCGCCGCAATAAACAGCGCAGGGAACTCGTCAATCGCCAAGGGCACTTGATCAACCGGGATATCAATACCTTTCAAGGGTGCATAGCGGATACGAATATCAGCAACCGGCTCGCCACCCACTTCCGCTTCGTTAAGTAGCTCAAGGTTGGCGCCCATTAACGTAAGAATATTAATAACACCGATGCGAGTCGGGTTGATACCGACATGCTCCAGGGTGATATCAGCACCCGGCGTTATTGCAGCCGCCACCATAAAGAACGTTGCCGATGAAATATCAGAAGGAACGTCAATGGGGCCAGCGCTCAAGGCACCGCCACCTTGCAACCAACAGGTGTCCCCTTCGCGTGACACAGAATAACCAAAACCATTAAGCATACGCTCGGTATGATCACGCGTTGGTGCCGGCTCACGCACCCGCGTCTCACCTTCAGCATAAAGCCCAGCCAACAGCAGGCATGATTTCACTTGAGCACTTGCCATAGGCATGTCGTAGAAAATACCTTTGAGCGCCGCGCCACCTTTAATTTTAAGCGGCGGTCGACCACCTTCAGCTGTCTCAATGGAGGCACCCATCAACCGCAACGGGTCCGCCACGCGTCCCATGGGGCGTTTGGTTAGCGACTCATCGCCGGTAAGCTCGCTATCAAATGCCTGCCCGGCTAAAAGCCCCGAGAACAGGCGCATCGCCGTTCCTGAGTTACCCACATAGAGCGGCCCGGCCGGAGCCTTAAGCCCCTTCATTCCCACGCCATGGATAGTGACACACCCTTGGTGAGGCCCCTCAATCGCAACGCCCATCTCACGAAACGCTTGCAGCGTCGCCAGGCTATCTTCACCTTCAAGAAACCCTTTGACCTCGGTGACGCCTTGAGCCAGCGCTCCTAGCATAATAGAGCGGTGTGACATCGATTTGTCACCCGGTACGCGCAAATGGCCTTTCGCCTGGCCGCCGGGCCGAACTCGGTAGGTTACCTTGCCTTGTGGTTGCATATTGTATTCCGCTTGGTAGCTGGTTTTATTCAATAACGTATCAAAGTAATGGCGTGCGTGGCTGGCACGATCAAAGGTCGCAATCAGGGCATCGCTATCGCCTCGCTCAATCGCGTGACGTAACTGAGCCAGGCCTTCTTCAAAATCATCTAAAGATGCCAGAACCGCCTCACGGTTAGCCGTAAAAATATCCCGCCACATGACCGGGTCGCTGCCTGCGATGCGCGTAAAGTCGCGAAAACCACCGGCGGCATAACGGAAAATCTCAAGCCGCTCATCCTGTCGGGCTAGCGTATCCACCAGAGAAAAAGCCAGTAAGTGGGGTAAATGACTAGTGCGTGCAAGGACCTGATCATGGCGCCCAACGTCCATCTCCAACACATTCGCGCCGCAGGCCTGCCACAACGCACGCACGCGCGCCAACGCATCACAATCGACCCCTGGCTCAGGCGTCAAAATAACGTTGTGATCAGCAAAAAGGCGCGGATTAGCCGCCGCCACACCGCTCTTTTCTGACCCTGCAATAGGATGACCCAACACCATATTGGCTGGCACAGCACCAAACACACGCTCGGCGCAGTCACGAATAGTGGCTTTGGTACTGCCCACATCGGTTAGCACCACATTGGCCGCCGCTTGCGAAAGCACGCCTGCCAACGATGCCATCACCGGCTCCATGGCAAGCACGGGCACCGCGAGGACGATCATGGTCGCGCCTGCCACTTGGTCAGCGAGAGTGACGCCCCCCGTATCGATTAACCCCATCTCGACACCGCGAGCGATTTCATCTTCGCTTGGATCGCAAGCCACAATCACGCCATTAAACCCTGAGGCGCGCAGCGCTGCTGCGAGTGACCCACCAATCAAGCCGAGACCAACGATCAATAGCCGCTGTTCATTACAGGAAGGTGCTTCAACGACCGATGATGCCATAGCGGTCACAGCACGCCCTGCGGATAGGAACCTAAAACGCGAAGCTCCGAGGCGCGTAACCTTACCTCTTCCAACACGGCAGCAACGCGCGGTTCGTCAGCGTGGCCCTTAAAATCGATAAAGAAAACATAGTTCCATACGCCCGTACGTGATGGGCGTGTCTCGATGCGCGTTAAATCAATATGATGCCGATGGAAAGGCTCAAGCAGGTCGTGCAGTGCACCAGGTTGGTTACGCATGGCCACGACAATGGAGGTTTTATCATCCCCTGCCATTGGCACACGCTCACTACCAATAATCAAAAACCGGGTCGAGTTATCCGGGCGGTCTTCAATTTTGTCAGCTACGCGCTCAAGCCCATACAGTTTGGCCGCCATATCACCTGCAATGGCCGCACTGTGCCATTCAGTTTTGACCAGCTTGGCAGCCTCTGCATTCGAGGAAACAGGAACCCGTTCGGCGTGTGGGTAATGTGCATCCAGCCACTTTCGGCATTGGCCAAACGACTGGGGATGCGAATAAATGCGGGAGATTTTATCGCGACGCGTCGTATCACTGATCAGCAGGTGATGGTGAATGCGTAGCACCACCTCGCCACAAATATGGATAGACGAATCCATAAACGTATCGAGGGTATGATTCACAACGCCTTCTGTTGAATTTTCAACAGGCACTACGCCATAGTTCACGGCACCCGCTTCTACTTCACGAAACACTTCATCGATAGCTGCCATGGGTAGGCTAATGGCGCTTTCGCCAAAGTGCTTTAGTGCCGCCTGCTGAGTAAACGTCCCTTCAGGCCCCAGATAAGCCACTTTGATCGGCTGCTCAAGTGCCAAGCAAGCCGACATGATTTCTCGAAACAGCCGCGCCATTTCTTCGGAATCCAGCGGCCCCTTGTTAAGCGACATAATCCGTCGCAGCACTTGCGCTTCACGCTCAGGCCGGTAAAACACCGCATCCTTATCGTGAGCCAGCTTTACATGCGCCACTTTTTGAGCACAGTCAGCGCGCTCACTGATCAGGCGTAGTATATCGCCATCAAGTTGATCGATACGTTGGCGTAGGTCGTCCAGATTGATCGACGAGTCGGACATGATTATTAGCCTCTTCGCTGTTCAAAATCAGCCATAAAAGCAACCAGCGCATCAACGGCTTCTTCGGGTACTGCGTTATACAAGCTGGCACGCATACCGCCCACGCTACGGTGCCCCTTTAGATTCAGTAGCCCCGCTTGGTCGGCCTCTTGCAAGAACGCTTTATCGAGGGCTGAATCAGCCAGCACAAACGGCACGTTCATACGCGATCGATTAGCCACTGCAATGGGGTTGCTATAGAAATCGCTGGCATCAATGGCGCCATAAAGCTTTTCCGCTTTACGCTGATTAATGGCATCCATAGCTACCAGGCCACCGACATCATCACGTAACCACTGGAATACAAGCCCTGCCAGGTACCACGCATAGGTTGGCGGCGTATTCACCATTGACCCAGCGTCTGCGAGCATTTGGTAATCAAACAGCGACGGAGTATTGGGGACCGCCCGGCCGAGCAAATCATCACGCACTACGGCAAGGGTTAGACCTGCCGGCCCAATATTTTTTTGGGCCCCAGCAAAGATAACGCCAAAGTCTGCGACATTAATGGACTTGGACAAAATATTGGAGGACATATCACAGACCAACGGCACATGCTGGCCATCTTCGCGTACAACCTGCGGCGTATAGTCAAATTCTAGCCCGCCAATCGTCTCATTGGAGGTGTAGTGCAGATAGGCCGCATCCGCACTTAGCGTCAACGCATCCTGGGAAGGTACATCCACATACCCACCCGCCTCACTGTTTCCAGCCAAGTGGCATGCATAGCCAAGTCGCTTGACTTCGCTAATCGCTTTTTTGCCCCAAATGCCCGTTTGGATAAAGTTGGCTCTACCGCCCTGGCCCAGCAGGTTCATTGGCAGCATAGCAAACTGCATGCTGGCGCCCCCCTGCAGGAACAGCACCTTATAGTTGTCGGGCACACTTAGCAGCTGACGGAAATCGGCTTCCGCCTGCTCAGCAATGGCTATAAATTCATCGCTGCGATGGCTCATCTCCATAACGGATAAGCCACGCCCTTGGTAATCTACCAGCTCGTTGCGGGCTCTTTCGAGCACCGCAACAGGCAGGGCCGCTGGCCCTGCACAAAAGTTATAGTGACGTGTCATCAGTCGCCGTATCCTGTGCGCTGTCGCCCGCGTTGTCTGGCTCACCCTCTTCATCCAGTGCTTCAAGCTCACTGTCACCAGGCTCGTCAACACGAACTGTTTTAACCAGTTTTTCTTCTTTACCCAGACGGATCAGCATAACGCCCTGGGTGTTGCGTGAGGTGGTAGACACCTCTTCCACACGCGTACGTACCATCGTCCCGCGGTCTGTAATCAGCATCATCTCATCGCTGTCATAAACCTGCATGGCCGCCACAAGGGCACCGTTACGCTCGCTGGTCTGCATGGCGATAACCCCTTGGCCACCACGCCCGCGCAGCGGGAACTCTTCCAGGCGTGTGCGCTTGCCATAACCATTTTCGCTGGCCGTTAGAATGTAGATCTGGCCTTCTGCCTGGGTGCTTTCAGCAACGGTTTCTTCTGCCTCATCAACATCCGTATCAGCCTCAGCATCAATCTGCTGGCTCTTGGGAATGATCAGACTGATAACCTCAGCACCCTCTGCCAAGCGCATGCCACGCACACCTCGAGCGGTACGGCCCATTGCGCGAACATTGCCCTCTTCAAAACGGATCGCCTTACCGTTAGAAGAGAGCATCATGGCGTGGTCAGCGCCTGACGTAATAGCAGCACCCACCAGGCGGTCGCCCTCTTCAAGGTCAATGGCAATCAGGCCAACGCTGCGCGGACGCGAGAACTGCTCCAGGCTGGTGCGCTTCACCGTACCATTGGCGGTCGCGAAGAAAATATAGTGCTCGGGGTCGTAGTCACGCACCGGCAAGATGGCGTTAACCGACTCACCCTCTTCAAGCGGCAGCATATTGACCAGCGGTTTACCGCGCGAACCACGGCTCGCTGAAGGCATCTCGTAAACTTTCAGCCAGTACACTTTACCGCGGTTGGAGAACAGCAGAACGGTGTCATGGGTCGACGCAACGAGCAGATGCTCAATCACATCCTCATCTTTCATCGATGTTGCCGACTTACCGCGCCCACCACGCCGCTGCGCCTGGTAATCCGAAAGCGGCTGAGTTTTGGCATAGCCGGAACGCGACACGGTCACCACCATGTCTTCTTCGGCGATCAAATCTTCGATTGAGAGATCCAGATGGCTTGCCTGAATCTCTGTACGCCGGTCATTACCATACTGGTCACGCACGGCATGCAGCTCTTCACGAATCACTTCCATTAGCCGGTCGGCCGAGGCAAGAATTTCGGTGAGTTCTGCAATTTTCTCAAGAATAGAGAGGTACTCATTGAGCAGCTTCTCAGTCTCAAGACCGGTCAGACGATGTAGGCGCAGCTCAAGGATAGCTTGCGCTTGAGCAGGCGATAGGCGGTATTCGGTCGCGGAAGGATTAAGGCCAAAGCTTTCATCCAGCTCTTCGGGCTTGCACGAGGTAGCACCTGCCCGCTCAAGCATGCCGGTAACCTGCCCCGGTTGCCATGTTTTCGCCAGTAGTTTCTCTTTCGCCTCGGCTGCGCTGGGCGAGGCCTTGATCATCTCGATGATGTCGTCAATGTTCGAGATAGCCACCGCCAGACCTTCAAGAAGGTGGCCACGCTCACGGGCTTTTTTAAGCTCAAACAGCGTCCGGCGCGTCACTACCTCACGGCGGTGACGAATAAACGCCTCTAACATCTCTTTTAGGTTCAACGTGCGGGGCTGGCCATTCTCCAACGCCACCATGTTGATACCAAACACATTTTGAAGCTGTGTCTGAGCAAAGAGATTATTAACGACGACTTCACCCGATTCGCCACGTTTAATCTCAATAACCACGCGCAAGCCGTCCTTGTCCGACTCGTCGCGCAGTTCGGCAATGCCTTCGATCTTTTTCTCTTTAACCAGCTCGGCGATTTTTTCAATCAAGCGCGCCTTGTTCACCTGATAAGGCAGCTCGGTAATGATGATGTGGTCACGGCCGGTTTTATCATGGTGCTCAATTGTATGGCTAGCGCGCACATGGATGCGGCCACGCCCGGTGCGATACGCATCTAAAATGCCAGCGCGGCCGTTGATAATCCCCGCCGTGGGGAAATCAGGGCCAGGAATGTACGCCATCAAGTCATCCACCGACAGCGTGTAGTCATCAATCAGCGCTAAACAGCCGTCAATCACTTCGCGCATATTATGCGGCGGAATATTGGTTGCCATGCCCACGGCAATGCCCGACGAGCCGTTAATCAGCAGGTTGGGAACTTTAGTAGGCAAAACGGCAGGGATGCGTTCGGTGCCGTCGTAGTTATCGACCCAATCGACGGTATCTTTCTCAAGATCGGCAAGAAGCTCGTGCGACAGACGCGACATGCGCACTTCGGTATAACGCATGGCAGCAGCGTTATCGCCGTCGATAGAACCGAAGTTACCCTGGCCATCGACCAGAACGTGGCGCATTGAGAAGTGCTGCGCCATACGTACGATAGTGTCGTAAACCGCACTATCACCATGCGGGTGATATTTACCGATGACATCGCCGACAACACGCGCCGATTTCTTGTACGGTTTATTCCAGTCATTCCCCAGTTCATGCATGGCGAAGAGCACACGCCTATGAACAGGTTTCAAACCGTCACGCACATCGGGTAGCGCGCGGCCGATAATGACACTCATCGCATAGTCGAGATACGACTGTTTGAGCTCGTCTTCAATATTGACGGGCAAGATTTCTCTGGCGATGTCACCCATGAAAGTCAGATCCTTTGCACTGCATTGGCACTGCGAGAGTTGAAAGCGCTAAAAGTACCGCCTTTAAAAAAAGACGATGCGCAGATACTGCTACATCATACCACTGCATCCGCACCAAGGGCAGCCAGGACACTCCCCTTGATTATTAAGGCGTAAGCTGCTCTTTGGTAAGTAGTAATGCATTCAGCCGCTCGGCAAGCTCATTTTCAATCACCGAGGCTTTATTCGCCCGCATATCGAGAAGCACAAACGTAAGATCGGCCTGTGCAACTAATACGCCATCGCTGCGATAGATGCGGTGATGACACAGCGCACGGCGTTCTCCTACCTCGACGATCCCCGTCAGAATAGTCAGGTCATCGCCCTGAACGGCGGCGGCGCGGTAGTCAATATTCAGGTTCACCACCACAAACGCCTGCCCCGCCTGATGAAGCTCGCTAATCATCGCTGGGTGCTCATCAAAAAACGCCCAGCGCCCCTCCTCCATAAACTCAAGATAGCGTGCATTATTGACATGCCCGTAGCCGTCCAAGTGGTAGCCACGTACACGCAGCTGAACGCGAGAAGGTAATACCGACATAACAACTCCTTTTAATAAACACAAGCGCAAGCCAACAGGCTCATTAGCCACTACCTCAATCAAACACAGGTTTAAAACACATACAACTTATACCTAAGCGGCAAGGTGCTGGCAGGAACGCCCCGCTTTCGACATAATGTGCCACCTTTTGGATAGGACTGGTGACATGTGGTTTAAGCACCTGCATTTATATCGCCTACATGGCGCCCCTGAGCTCGACAGTTCAACGCTTGCCGACGCATTGCAAGCACATGCGGCCAAACCGCTCGGCAATGCGGATGCTCGCCGACTAGGCTGGACAGCACCAGCAGGCCGCCTTGGCGGCGGTCAACTGCTACATGAAATCCAGGGCCACCGACTGTTATCCGTGCTACGTCAAGAACGCCTGCTACCTGCCTCTGTTGTCAAAGAGGAAGTCGACGAGCAGGTCGCTGATATAGAAGCGCGCGAAGGTCGCAAGGTGACGCGCAAAGAGAAAACCGCGCTTAAAGAGCAGGTGACGGAAGCGCTTCTGCCTCGTGCCTTTGTACGCAGCCAAAAAATTGACCTTTGGTGGGACACACGACGTCACTTGATCGGCATCAATGCCAGCTCTCGTACCCGTGCTGAAGACTTGCTAGACCTGTTACGAGAAACCTTAGGCAGCCTCAAGGCAACGCCCTTGTCATCCCAAACACTGCCTATTCGTGCGATGACAACATGGCTTGGCGACCCTGCAAACCGCCCGGCAGATTTGCAGCTGGGTGACCAGGTGGAACTTAAAGCCAAAGGCGACGATGGCGTTCTCCGCGCTCGCCAGGTTGACCTGGATAGCGATGAGATACAGCAGCTACTTGAGAGCGGACGCCAGGCAAGCAAGCTCGCCATGAGCCTTGAAGGCCGATTAAGCTTCGTTCTGCATGATGACCTGGCTCTGAAATCGTTGCGTTTTGGTGATGCCTTGATTGAAGAGGCCGACCATGCTGACGACGGCGATGACGCTCTGGCCCGGCTTGAAACCGACTTTATTTTGATGGCCCAAGCGTTATCCAATGACATTGTTCGTCTGATAGAGTGGCTGGGTGGTGAAAACAAGCAGGAACCTGCTGCCCCGTTAGGTAACTAAAGGGTTGATCGCGCTGCTATGAATTGTTCTTTATTGTTTATCATCCAACGGATCGCATGACTCATCACAACGACGCACCCAACGCACTGAACGCCGCTGACCCATGGGCGGATATACGCCCTTATACAGACAACGAAGTGGCCGATGTTCTCGCGCACCTGGCCCGCGATAGCGAGCTTCTTGATGCGCTTACTCGTTTTCGCCTTCCCCGCATGGCGCGCTGGGTTCCGCCGCTTGCCCGAAAGCTTGCAAGCCACGCGATACAGCGTGAAGTAAAAGGTGTGGCAACGGTGCGCGATTTTCAAATGCGCATCGCAAGCTACATGGATCGCATGATCCGCACCACCACCGACGCGTTTGAAGTGGCAGGCTTGGACAAGCTCGACCCAAATAGTGCTTATCTGTTTATTGGTAACCACCGGGATATTTCGCTCGACCCCGCGTTCGTTAACTACGCACTCTACCAGGCGGGCCGCGATACGGTGCGCATTGCCATTGGCGACAACCTGCTTAAAAAGCCCTATGTCACCGATCTAATGCGGCTCAATAAAAGCTTTATCGTCCCCAGAAGTGCGCGCGGAAAGCGTGCGATGCTGGCAGCGTACCAACAGCTTTCTGCTTATATTCGTTACTCAATTACCGATGACCAGCACTCCATCTGGATGGCTCAGCGTGAAGGCCGCGCCAAAAACGGCATTGACCGCACCGACCCCGCTATTATCAAGATGCTGACCATGGCCAAGCGTAATGCCGAGCGAGACATGATGTTTGGTGAAGCGGTAGCCGAACTCAAGCTGGTGCCTGTCTCGATTAGCTATGAATATGACCCTTGCGACGTGCAAAAAGCGCAGGAGCTACACGACGTGGCAACAGAAGGTAGCTATGCTAAAAGTGAATTTGAAGATATTCGCTCTATCGTTGCTGGCATTACCGGTGATAAAGGCAGAGTACAGCTGCGTTTTGGCTCCCCGGTAGGCGCCGACATGGCGACTCCCGATGAAGTAGCCGCTGAGATTGATCGTCAGGTTATCGGTGGTTACCGCCTCTTCCCAAGCCACTATTTAGCCCTGGAAGCACTCGGTGAAGCGCCGGAGTTGGTTGCCCGTAAAACCATCACTCGCCAGGACCGCGAACGCTTCCAGGCGCGAATGGCGGCGGTGCCGGAGAATCTGCGTCCTTACTGGCTGGCTCAGTATGCCAATCCGGTAAAACACAAAGCAGGCCGTTTAACGTTAACGTAGTAGGCTAAATCACTGGTCTAAACGTAGACAAGCCATACTCGCTGCACTAAAAATGCTATGGTCAATGCATGGACTGGCTTCGCTTGATAATCAGCTCAAGCGCCGCGTTAAGGAGACTCTTATGTCTGCATCAGAAATTCAAAAAACACGTATTATTAATGAACTGCGCGGTTTCATACGCAAACTGCTTCAAGATCCTGACATTCTTGGTCAGTCGCTGGTAATCGCGCGTCAGCAATTAAGCGAAGGCAGCAGCCCGGCAGTAATGGCGCGAATCGCCAATGAGATATCTGGCACTACCAGTGTCCACATTCCGGAAGATCCTGCCGAGCATTCAGAGGCTGACAAACTGTTTTTAGAGCTTTTAAAAGAGGTCGTTCAAGAAGAGCAGGCACTTTACTAACCACCCGACATCAAGACTGCACGCGCTTTAACGTCAATTTAAACGCCTGCATCGTACCTTGTTACCGGCCAGCTGCCGGCTAACTTCGCCGTTTTATTGTTATCGTCTAACCGGAATTATCATTCACCATGTCTAACTCTGCCACGCGCAATATTCTGGTGACCAGCGCGCTCCCCTACGCTAACGGAGCGATCCACCTCGGTCACTTACTTGAATATATCCAAACCGATATCTGGGTACGTTTTCAGAAAAGCCGTGGCCAGCAGTGCTACTACGTTTGCGCCGACGACGCTCATGGTACGGCCATCATGCTGCGTGCCGAGCAGGAAGGTATTACGCCTGAAGCTTTGATTGACCGCGTCTCACGCGATCACCAGGAAGACTTCGCTCGCTTCAACGTTAACTTTGACAACTACCATTCCACGCATTCGGAAGAGAACCGGCACCTCAGTGAGGTTATCTATAAGCGTCTGCGTGATAAAGGCCATATCGCCACCCGCGATATAGAGCAGATGTACGACCCGCAAAAAGGCCTGTTCCTGGCGGACCGTTTCATCAAAGGCACCTGCCCGAAATGCGGCACCGACGACCAGTACGGTGATAATTGCGAAAAGTGTGGTGCCACTTACACCCCTGCTGACTTGATCAACCCGGTATCCGCCATTTCCGGCGCAATCCCGGAAGTACGCTCTTCAACCCATTACTTCTTTAAATTGCCGGACTTTGCCGAGTTCCTGCAGCGCTGGATCAACGATGGCCACGTACAGCCACAGATTCGTAACAAGCTGATGGAGTGGTTTGAATCAGGCTTTAACGAATGGGATATCTCCCGTGATGCGCCCTATTTCGGGTTTGAAATCCCCGACGCGCCGGGCAAATACTTTTATGTATGGCTTGATGCCCCTATCGGTTACTTAGCCAGCTTCAAGAATTTGTGTGACCGTGACGGCATTGATTTCGATAGCTACTGGAATAAAGACTCCAACGCCGAGGTCTACCACTTTATTGGGAAAGACATTGTCTATTTCCACGCACTTTTCTGGCCAGCCATGCTGCATGGCGCTGATTTACGCACGCCCACCGCGGTAAATTGCCACGGCTTTCTGACCGTAGATGGTGCCAAAATGTCGAAGTCACGCGGCACCTTTATCAAGGCTTCGACCTATGCCGATTACTTGAATCCCGAGTACTTGCGCTATTACTTCGCTGCCAAACTGACGTCCAAAGTGGACGACCTGGACCTCAACCTGGATGATTTTGCCGCACGGGTTAATTCAGACCTCGTGGGCAAAGTGGTTAACATTGCCAGCCGCTGCGCCGGGTTCGTTAAAAAGTTAGGTGGCGGCACCCTTTCAGCGCACTGCGCCGAACCGCAGATGGTCGCCCGATTTATCGCCGCGGGCGATGACATTGCCGATGATTTTGAAGCACGCGAATTTAGCCGTGCCATGCGTAAAATCATGGAGCTGGCGGATGAAGCCAATACCTATATTGCCGAGAAAGAGCCTTGGGCGCTCGCTAAGCAAGATGGCCATGACCAAGAAGTGCTCGAGATTTGTTCAGTCGGCATCAACCTCTTCCGCCAACTAATGGTGTACTTGGCCCCCGTGGTACCCACCATGGCCGCTCAGGCACAAGCCTTCTTGAAGCTTGATTCACTTAACTGGGAAAGCCGTCATAATGTGCTGGTTAATCATGAGGTGGAGAAATTCAAACCTCTTATGACCCGCGTAGAGCGTGACAAAATTGACGCCATGATTGAAGCCTCCAAGGAGGATCTGGTGGAAGAGCAAAAGCTTAAAGAAGCTCCCAAAGGGCCTCTAGCAGATGACCCCATTGCCGCCGAAATTAGCTTTGACGACTTTGCCAAGGTAGACCTGCGCATTGCCCGGATCACCAAGGCACAGTATGTAGAGGGCGCGGACAAGCTGCTGCAATTAACGCTAGATTTAGGCGGTGAAACCCGCAATGTTTTCTCCGGCATTCGCAGCGCCTATGCGCCTGAGGCGCTTGAGGGACGTCTTACCGTCATGGCAGCCAACCTTGCGCCGCGTAAAATGCGTTTTGGCCTTTCCGAAGGTATGGTGCTCGCCTCTGCCAATAAAGACGGCATTTATCTGCTTTCACCTGACACTGGTGCCGAACCCGGCCAACGTGTAATGTAGCCGATCTTCAAGCACTTCCGGGGGGTAGAGACGACCAAGCTCTACCCCCTTCTTACGTGGATTGCTTAATAAACCTTTTATAAGACTCTCCGTTTAGGCCTGATTATGCATCGGCACTTCTCTCAATCACTGCGTTTTCAATTTTTAGTAGCGTTGAGTGGTGTGCTCTTGCTCGCACTATGCTCGTTAGTCATGATGAGCATCGCCGATCAAGTGCTTTATAATGCCAAAGCGGCAGGACATCATCAGGTCAAGATATTCACACTGCCTAACGCTGATTTTTCTGTTGTCAGCCACGATACGTCGCTATGAGTGAGTTATTCATCATTTTGATCAGCACCGCGCTGGTCAATAATTTTGTCTTGGTGCAGTTTTTGGGGCTCTGTCCGTTTATGGGGGTTTCCAATAAGCTGGAATCTGCCATGGGCATGTCGCTGGCAACGACGTTCGTATTAACCCTCGCCTCTGCAGCAAGCTACGTCGTTTATTACGGCTTGTTGGTGCCTTTGAATGTTACTTACCTGCGCACCATCAGCTTTATTGTGGTGATTGCCGCCGTCGTGCAATTCACCGAAATCATGGTGCGCCATTTAAGCCCGTTGCTACATCAAGTGCTGGGCATCTTTCTGCCCCTGATTACGACCAACTGTGCCGTACTGGGTGTTGCTCTGCTCTCGCTCAACCGTGAGCTTGGCTTTTTTCATACCACACTCTATGGGCTGGGGGCAGCGCTCGGCTTCTCGCTGGTGTTGGTCCTGTTTGCCGCCATGCGCGAGCGCTTGGCTGGCGCGGATGTCCCCAAGCCTTTCAAAGGGGCCGCTATTGCCATGGTCACTGCCAGCCTTATGTCGCTCGCCTTTCTTGGTTTTTCTGGTTTAACTCAAGGGTAATTTTCTACCATGAGTGATGGTTTTTCTCTCTGGGGGATTGTCAGTTCAATTGGCATCTTGACGGGGCTTGGCATCGGCTTTGGCGCCCTACTGGGGGCGGTTAGTGAACGTTTTAAGGGGGACGAGCACCCTCTTGTTGAGCAAATTGATGCGCTGCTGCCCCAATCGCAGTGCGGCCAATGCGGTTACCCAGGCTGCCGCCCTTACGCCGAAGCGATTAATGAGGGCGACGCACTCAACAAGTGCCCGCCCGGTGGCGAGGCAACCATTCATGCCTTGGCAGACCTACTCGGCCGTGAACCCGAGCCACTTGATGGCGAGGCGCTCAGCGAAGCCAACGTGGCGTATATCCGCGAGGCCGAGTGCATTGGCTGCACCAAGTGCATTCAGGCGTGCCCAGTGGATGCCATTATTGGCGCGGCCAAACAGATGCACACCGTGATTGAGGATGAGTGCACAGGCTGTGACTTATGCGTTGACCCTTGCCCGGTAGACTGTATCGACATGCTGCCCCGAAGTACGCCGCTTGGCCAGTGGCAGCCCGTTGTTTTACCCACTGGCGTCATTGCAAGCGACCGTACACCAGCAACAAGGGGGCCAGATGGCACACCCATTTGATTTCCCAGGCGGCATCTACCCACCGGAGCGAAAGGACCGTTCAACGCAATCACCGTTGCGACGTGCCCCGTTACCGTCGCAGGTCATCCTTCCGCTGTGCCAGCATAGCGGCCGCCCCGCCACCCCCTGTGTGGCCCGGGGCGATCATGTTCGCGTTGGCAGCCTGATCGCCAAGCGCGATGGTTTGATATCCGCAGATATCCACGCGACAGTGAGTGGCACGGTTAGCCGAGTAGATAGCGACGTTATTCACATAGACAGCGATGGCCAGGATACCTGGCAATATCTCCCCCCGCTCGATTGGCGAAAAACAGATGCACCTACACTGCTTACACGGCTGGATGACAGCGGTGTGGTCGGGTTAGGTGGTGCCGGTTTCCCGACCCATATCAAGGCTCGCGTGATTGAGCGCCATGCTATCGACACGCTGGTGATTAACGCCGCCGAATGCGAGCCTTACATTACGGCCGACGACCTCACATTACGGAATTATCCAGGCGACATGCTGGAAGGCGCACAGCTCATCGCTGCCTTATGCGGTGCCCAGCAGATCATCATCGGCATTGAAGATAATAAGCCCGAGGCCATTACCGCCTTGGAGCATGTCCTTCCAGACAGCCAGCCAGCCCGCGTGACGCTGGCCGTTATCCCTACTCGTTATCCAAGTGGTAGCGAGCGACAGTTAATTAAAAAGCTGTTGAACCGAACAGTACCCAGCCAAGGCCTACCGGCAGATGTTGGGGTGCTTTGCCACAACCCCGGCACGCTACTGGCAGCACTTCACGCAGTGCGTGATGGCCAACCGTTGGTTGAGCGCGTGGTGACGCTCACCGGAGAAGCGCTTAACCAACCGGGCAACTACTGGGTGCGCTTAGGAACATCCATTGAGAACCTGCTGGTTCATGCAGGCCTTGATAATGCCAAGCTTGGTCGCGTTGTTCAGGGCGGCCCGATGATGGGCAGCTCGCTTGAGTCGCTCACAGCGCCCGTGATCAAAACGACGAACTGCCTGATTGCGGCAACGCCTGACGAACTGCCGTCTGCGCCGATGGAATCCCCTTGTATCCGCTGCGGAGCGTGTGAAAGCGTATGCCCCGCCCAGCTGCTTCCTCAGCAGTTGCACTGGTACGCCCGCGCCCAGGACGACGACAAGCTAACGAGCTATCACCTTTTTGACTGCATCGAATGTGGCGCCTGTAGCTATGTTTGCCCTAGCCATATTTCGCTGGTCGATGATTACCGCGACGCCAAACGTCGCCTTCGCTACCAACAAATTGAAGCAGCCAAGGCCGAACATGCCAAGCATCGCTTCGAGTTTCGCCAGGCACGCCTGGCCCGAGAAGAGACAGAAAAACAGGCGCGCCGTCAGGCCCGGCTAGCGCACAACAAGCCCACCGACGGCAACGCCAGTAACGAGAGCACCAGCGCGCCTCCAGCCGACTTGCGCAGCCTGCGTATTGCCCAAACAGCGGCCAAGGCAGCGGTTAGAAAAGCCGAAAAAGTGCTCGCACGGGCAGCCCAGCAAGAGCCACAGCACTCCCATGAAGACCTGGAAACGCTGCTGGCGACCGCCCAGGAAAATCTTAAGGCCGCCGATTTACAGCTGGCGCAAGCGCGTGAAAGTGCTAAAGCACCGACCGAGGAGGACACCCCATGAGTATGTTTCACGCATCACAAGTAAGCGCCTCCTCTGCCAAGTCAACAACACCAGCAACGGCGTCATTAATGCGCTGGGTGGTGGTCGCCACACTGCCTGGCGTGTTGGCCATGACGTATTACTTTGGGTTGGGCGTACTCAGCAATATTGCCTTGGCGGCCATTATGGGCATGTTTCTTGAGGCGGGCATGCTGCGCCTTCGCCGCCGACCCATCGCGCCAGCCTTAACGGATACCAGCGCCCTACTTACTGGCGTACTGCTGGGTGCCTCGCTCCCTCCGGCAAGCCCTTGGTGGCTAATTGGGGTCGGCATGATCGCCGCCATGGTGATTGCCAAGCAGCTGTATGGTGGCCTGGGGCATAATCCGTTTAATCCGGCCATGGTGGGCTATGCGCTATTGCTGGTCTCATTTCCTACGTACATGACGCTGTGGGCGCCGCCTCAGCCACTCATTAGCGAGACGCTCTGGGCACAAATTCTCGGAACACTGCCTACTTCCCAACTTGATGCGCTTAGCGGTGCAACGCCATTGGATGTGTTCAAACATAAGGCCGAAGGGCTCTCTGCCGAGCAGTTCTGGTTAAGCGCACCGCTACCCGAACAAACGCTTGCAGCCTGGTACAGCATCAGTCTGGCCTGGCTTGCGGGCGGGGTGCTGCTGCTGTTTAAACGGATTATTAGTTGGCACATTCCCATCGCCCTGTTAGGTAGTCTGGTAGCGTTGGCAACACTGTTTCATCTACTTGATCCTAACCGTTTTGCATCGCCTCTTTTTCACCTGGTAACCGGTGCGGCGCTGTTTGGGGCTTTCTTTATTGCCACCGACCCAGTATCCGCGGCGACCAGCCAGCGCGGAAAATTGCTGTACGGCATGGGCATGGGGGTGCTGATCATGGTGATTCGCAACCTGGGAGGCTATCCGGATGCGGTGGCTTTTGCCGTTTTGTTGATGAACCTGTGCGTCCCATTGATTGACCTGTACACCGTGCCCCGCCCTCAAGGCCACTCAAAAGGCGCGCCAGGAGCATTACGATGACGCCCATTATCGCCATGCGGCGTGGCGCTTTAACGCTGGGTATCTTCGCGCTCGTTACGGCAGGCAGCGTCGCGGTTACCCGGGCCTTGACCTCTGAACGTATTACCCAGCATCAGCAAACCTACCAGCTCCGCCAGCTGCAAGCGGTACTGCCTCAGGCATTAGCTGATACACCGACGGATCAAGTGCTAAACAGTGCCTTCTACTTGCCCAATGCCGCCGCCCTGGGCCACCGAACGCCAGTGACAGGCTGGCAAATCAGCCGTGGGGATCACCGCGTTACTGTTCTGCCAGTGATCACGCGCCAGGGTTACAGTGGAGAAATTGATTTACTGGTAGGAATAAATGAGCAGCAGCGTATTAGCGGTGTACGCGTGACCTACCATCAGGAGACCCCAGGCCTCGGTGATAAGATTGAGCGCCAGCGCAGCGACTGGATTACCCGCTTTAACGGATTAAGCCTTGATGAACTGCCACCAAATGCCTGGGCCGTTAAAAAAGAGGGCGGCCAGTTTGATGGTTTTACCGGCGCAACCATTACACCTCGCGCCGTTATTGAGGCCGTTCATAACGCTTTAGAGTACGCCGCCAATACGCCGCTACCGGGTAACATTGAGGAGCCGATTCGATGAGCCAATGGCAAGCGCTGACCCGTGACGGGCTTTGGAGCAATAATCCGGCATTAGTACAATTGCTGGGGTTATGTCCACTGCTGGCCGTCAGCACAACCGTGGTTAACTCGCTAGGGTTAGCCATCGCCACGCTGTTTGTCATGGTAGGCACCAGCACCGCCGTATCGCTTGTGCGTCACCAAGTGCCGAATGCCGTTCGGCTACCGGCCTTTGTCATGATCATCGCGGCGTTTGTTACCTGTGCTGAACTATTGATGGCCGCCTATGCCTACCCGCTCTATCAACTGCTGGGTATTTTTATTCCGCTAATCGTCACCAACTGCGCCATTTTAGGGCGTGCCGATGCGTTTGCCTCCCGCCAACCGGTAGGACTTGCAGCGCTTGACGGCCTGATGATGGGCATTGGTTTCGGTAGCGTTTTAGTACTGCTTGGCGGGCTGCGTGAGCTATTGGGCCAAGGCACGCTATTTAGTGATATGGCGCTACTGCTTGGTCCTATCGCGGCCAATTGGCAACTCACCCTGGTAGACGACTATCAATTTCTGTTTTTCGTGCTGCCGCCTGGCGCATTTTTTGTGGCCGGGATGCTGATCGCGCTAAAAAACGTGATAGACCAGCGACGCGCCGCACGTGCCTTGCCTTCAGCGGCCACCCCACGAACAGAGCGCCGCGTCCGGGTCACCGGCATCATCAAGTAACCGTAGAGACACGCTATGAATGCCCAAAAGCGTCATGAAATTTTTGCTCGCCTTCAAGCAGCAGACCCGCACCCGACAACAGAGCTCAACTGGACGACCCCCTTTGAGCTGCTTGCGGCGGTTTTACTTTCCGCACAAGCCACCGATGTCGGCGTCAATAAAGCCACCGCACGGCTCTACCCCGTTGCCAATACGCCCCAGGCTATTATTGACTTGGGGATTGATCAGCTTAAAGCGCATATCAAGACCATCGGCCTGTATAACACCAAAGCAGAGAACTTGATGAAGACCTGCCATATTCTGGTCAACCAGCACGGCGGCGTCGTGCCCGACACGCGTAGTGCGTTAGAAGCACTGCCAGGGGTTGGGCGTAAAACCGCCAATGTAATTCTGAATACGGCGTTCGGGCAGCCAACCATTGCCGTCGATACGCATATCTTTCGTGTATCGAACCGTACCGGCATCGCCAAAGGCAAAAATGTCGTTGAAGTCGAGCAGAAGTTAATACGCCATGTGCCCAGGGAGTTTAAGCAGGATGCTCACCACTGGTTGATTCTCCACGGTCGATACACCTGCATTGCGCGCAAACCTCGTTGCGGAAGCTGTATTATAGAAGACCTGTGCGAGTACCCCGACAAAATCGAACTCGCCTAGCTTACGTTAACAGGAGACTCCTATGCCGATGCCTGCCACTTTGCTACATGACCAACCCATTGAGCAGCGTATTGACGCGTTATTTGCGCTCTCCCGTCAGCACGCTGACCACTTTGGCAGTGCAGGCGCCTGGCTTTCACGCCAACGCTACCTGGCGCAACACCCTACGTCGATTGTGGTTATGAAATGTATGGATGGGCGTATTCATATCCCACACGCCACCCGCACACCGCTCGGCATTATTACCCCATTTCGTAACCTTGGCGGGATTTTCGATTTGGGTTGGCCATATTTGGGTGAGCTACTTACCGACACCGTTATTGAAGCCACCAACGCGGGGCGAGCCACGCTTTTATTGATTACTTACCACTTTTCCGAGGGCAACCCGGCGCGAGGATGCGCCGGATTCGCTTGCGACACCCAAGCCGCCAAAGCACACGCGCATACGATTGCCCACCAGGCTGGTCAGCTATTTGGTGAAGACCATCAGCAGGTGTACCCGTTAGTGTGTGGCTTTGAAACGGATAGCGACGCTCTCATCCTTCACGGTCAGGACGACGCAGTATTGGATGTGCGCGAATGGGTTGGGCAGCCTATAGAAGCGCTCACCGCGCATCTACAGGCTATTTTCCCTGATATGCCTGCGGACATACGCCGGGATTTACTGCCTTTATTGAAAGGTAACTTGGCGCATGTCAATGATCTTCAGGGCGTTGAACGCGAACTGGATATCGAGCATCGTGAGTGGGCAATTTGTATTGGGCGTGGGTTCGACTTTTTGCACTTGCCTAATACAGCACTGATTATTGGGCCTTACGGGCCCGACCTGGCTGAACCGATTGGTACTGCCGCCACGATTATTGAAGCCAATATGCAGGCTGGCAAGATCCCCGATGATGGTTTTATGCTGCTTGCCTCAACACCGTATCAGCATAGCGGCGTGGATCGTGCCCGGGCGATGCTGAAGTCGCGTTTTTTATCCGAGTTCGCCGAGCACGTCATTCGGCGGGAGCATCCGCACCTTGCCCAAAAAATGCGCCGCCATACGGCTGTCGTTCACTGGCCAACCCGACGGCTAGATTCCCTGGACTAGCGCGGTAGCGATAAGCCTGGCTGTAATAGTGCGCGGTACGCATCGCGCCAGGCGGGCCATTCCCAGGCCTGCGTGTTTATCTCCCCAGGCCGTGAATCGGGTGTGCTAAGCCACGCATGCAAACGCTTATAAAGGCCGTCTGGCGTACCATCATAACGGTAAGCATCTGGATATAGCTCAGGAAAACACAGCCTATCGGGCACTAGCGGTAATGCTCCGCGCTGGGCAGCTTCCATAATGGCCAAGCCCTGAAACTCATGCCAGGTCGTCGAGACTACAATCCCGGCGGTCGCCAACAGCTCGCGGTATTGCGGTTCCGACTGCGGGCCCCAAGCCACATTATGCGCAGCTAGTTTCTCCTGGGCGATATCAAAAATAGGCGGTGTTTGCCGAAAACGCTGACCCAATACGGCTAACTCAAACTCAATGCCCTTCTCGCTTAGCGCTATTAACGTATTGAAAAAGTCATCCGGATTTTTGTCATACTCCCAGCGATGGTTCCACACAATACGCCGTGAAACCCGACCATCAGTATGCGTTTCGGCCAGCGGTGAAATCGGTACGGGCAGTACGCGAGCACGTGAGCGTAATGCCTCAAGCGGCTTGGCCGCGGGCAGGTTTTCGGGCATTTTCTTTAAGAATGCCCGCACGCCGGTAAAAAACGAGTCGCGGTTATAGGCGGTGTTAAAAACAACGGTATCGGCGGCAAGCGCTGCATAGAGATTCACCATTTTTGCCTCTACCTGAGGCATCTGGTCACTCGATTCCGGATAGGCAAACTGGTTTTCGTGAAAATAGACAATTTTCCTGGCCCGGCCCAAATGAGGAAAAAGCCCCAGAAGCGTCGCCAAATCCACCATCGACGTTGCCAACACGACATCATAGGATTGGCTAAGTGTGTCATGCTCTTTTAGCCACCAGCTAAGCGGGTTACCGCGAATTCGCCAGGCAAAGTGACGCGGCGGTAAACTCAACGTTTGCCACGCCACTTCGGAAAGATTAGCCATTAAACTGTCTGCCCAGTAACGGTGGCTTACCGCTTCGTACGCCGAGAGTAGTAGAACGCGCATTAAAGCCCTTGTCTTAAAACCTGGTATTAAAAAACTCGCTATTAAAAACCCTGGTGCTCCAGCTTATCAGCCAGCGATTCTAACACGTCGATCCCTTGTACATCGGTCGCTAACCACGGTAGCGTGGGTCGAGGAAGATGCTTGAACAGCGTATCAATGCGTTCGAGATAGGTGGCCTCCTGCGCGCGTCGTGCCTGCAAAAAGGCACCGTCCGCTTCTTTAGGTATCACCCGGTTAACCAGTACGCCCGCCACGTTAATATTAACCTCTTCCAAGGCGCTGACGGCTCGCTGTGTCTCAAGGATAGGCAGTCGCTCCGGCGTCATGACGAATAAAAAGCTGCACGCCTTGGCATCCTCTATACGACGCCGTGCTTGGTGAAACAGCCGCCGCCGGTTAATGAGTGTTTCCGCCACCTCGCGGGTACGCTCATCCAGACCGGAAAGCGCATCTTCTGTGGGGTTATCAAAGGGAGTGGCCACATCCTGCCCACGTGATGGAGTGAGATGCTTAAGCACACCGCTCAATTCAGCCGACTTTCGATTATGCGCCAGCAGTCCATCCGTCCAGGCCGCCATGGCTTCGGGCAGGGTTAAAAGACGCAGCGTATGCCCGGTGGGCGCCGTATCGATAATCATCAAGTCATACGGTGCATCGTCATCCAGAATCAGCCGTGCCAGCCGCTCAAGCAGGGCCGCTTCCTGAGTACCGGGGGATTGACGCGTCAGGCGCATTTGCCGCTCTAGCTCCTGCATCATTTCAGGCGCGGCGAAGCGGCGCATTTGCTGGGTAACTCTATTTAAATGCGCTTCAACCTCACTATCAGGATCAATCTCCATGGCATCCAGATTAGGCAGCAAGCGACGCGGCGTATCGCCTAACGTTTGATCAAACACATCGCCCAGGCTATGGGCGGGGTCAGTTGAAACCACCAGCACGCGCTTGTTGCGTCTGGCCGCAAGAATTGCCAAAGAGGCCGCGACGGTTGTTTTACCCACGCCACCTTTACCGCCTACCCACAGCAGGCGGCGGTTGAGAACTGATTGCATAGATTACCTGTCCATGGGCTTATTTAGGGGGCTAGCAACAGCGAAAATGGTCCAGCGGCGAATGCTCCATGCCCATTCGCGTATGCCAGTCATGAAAACGTTCAAGCAGCAGCGGCTGCAATTCCAGCGTGTAGTAGGCGGCGGGGTTGGGTACACCCATCATTTCTGAAAAAACCAGCAGCATGAACAGGTCATCTTCATCACGGCGCGCCCGCGCAATCGCCCCTCGATAGCGCGCGCTATAGACCTCTTCGGTAAAAAAGCGGGCCTGGCCCAGCCAGGCCCGCAACGTATCACGCTTGGATAACATTATGATGCCCTCTTTATTTAGTCACCTTGGGCTGCCATTTCGGCACGCGAGCGTTTAAGCGCCGCGGCACACTCCATCGCGACGAGAATGGCCGCCATCAGCACCACAATATCCATCACCAGCAGGAACATGTTGCCTTGGTCCCAGAAAGTGCGAAGCTGAATGAGTAATGCCAATATGGTCATTACCAGCAAAAAGCACAGGGGCGCCAGGGTGTACCACATGGGCCGCCGCAGACGTACCAGCATGACGGTAATAATCAGCAGCGTTAACCCGGCCAGCAACTGGTTGGTGGTGCCAAAAAGCGGCCAGATAATCAAACCGCCAGAACCATCCGCACCACCCGCCCCGAACGCCAACAACAGGCAGGTTCCCACCGCCAGACCTGTCGCAAGTGCCGGTTTTTTCATCCACGGCTGGTTATAAATATCACCCCACTCCTGGAAAATATAACGCTGCAAGCGTAAGCCAGTATCCATGGTGGTACCTGCAAAAAGCGCGGCCATGACCGTAAGCAGCGTCGCGGCAGTAGCCTCAGGCAGCCCAATACCGTTATGAATAATAAATGCGCCCCCTTCCACAAAGGCGTTAACGCCGCCCTGGCCAAAGGCGCTGTACATGGCCTGCCAATCGCCAAATGTCGCAAACCCTGCCGTCGCGGCCAAAATAGCCGCTAGTGCTAGCATCCCCTCGCCTACCGCCCCAAAGTAGCCCACGAACCGCGCATCGGTTTCTTTATTAAGCTGTTTGGACGTTGTACCTGAAGATACCAGCCCGTGGAAACCCGATATTGCCCCGCAGGCAATCGTTACAAAAAGCAGCGGAATCATCGAAGGCGTGCCGGCAGGCACATTGCTGTTAAAGGCAGGCGCAACCAGCGTTGGGTTAAGCAGCACCAGCGCTCCATAAAGAATCAGCAGGCCGATAAATAGCTGCAAACCATTGATATAGTCTCGTGGCTGCAGCAGCATCCATACGGGCAATAGCGAAGCAATGGCTGCATAGCCAAACAAAATCACAATCCAGATAGCGTTACCCGATAGCCCAGCGACTTCAGCAGGCATTTGAACAGGCACCATCGGGCCAATACCAATAAGCGCATAAAGAGCGATGACGCCTAATACCGATACCACAGCTAGACTCAGTATCCGCCGGTAGATCAGCTGGCCAATGATCAGTGCCACAAAAATCGCCCCCCAAACCGGTACCACTGCACTAGGAAAGTTCATCATTAATCCGGCAATCACCACGGCAAACACGGCATTAACCATGAGCAGCACAAGGAAAATAACGATCATAAAAATGCTGCGTGCCCGTTTGCCGACCACATCGCCCGTTAAGGCGCCTACCGACTTGGCCTTATTACGTACGCTGGCCCATATAGCGCCAAAATCGTGTACACCGGCAAAAAAGATGGTGCCGAACACCACCCATAAAAAAGCAGGTGCCCAGCCCCATATCACCGCAATGGCAGGGCCTACTATGGGTGCCGCTCCCGCTACTGAGGTAAAGTGATGCCCCCAGAGCACAAAACGGTTGGTCGGCACATAGTCGATGCCATCCTCAAACTCATGGGCAGGGGTTTTGAAATCGGGGTCTAACTGATAGATCTTTTGAGCAATAAATTTAGAATACAACACGTATCCTAACGCCATTGCCCCAAGTCCGATTAACAGCAAGATAACAGCACTCATATGCGCGGCTCCTTTGGCAAGATTGTTCTTTATTATTAAAACCAAGGCACGTATAGGTCAGGTGTTTCTATTTATATGTTGGTACGGCTTCTTGATTACGTCTATGTCTAAATCTCTTGAACACCGATTATTCACCCTAAAGTTGTAAACTGGTACCCGCACTCGCTTTCTATTCGGCCAAGGTCGTCTTGGCCTGCCTTGCATCGCTACCTACACTCGTAGTGAGTGAGATAAACGTTTTTAAATAACAACCAGTCGGTGGGCTCCATGACAAAAGTGCTAGTGGTCGATGATGAACCGAACATCGTCCTGTCGATTGAATTTTTAATGGAGCAGGCAGGGTTTGATGTCATCAGCGCGCTGGATGGCGAACAAGCCCTTGAGTGTGTGGCGGCCAACGAACCAGATGTAGTGTTACTGGATATTAGCCTTCCCGGGATTAGCGGGTTTGATGTATTGGAAGCACTACGCAGCCATACCGCTACGGCACAGCTGCCGGTGATTATGCTCACCGCCCATGGCCGTGAAGCGGAGCGTGAAAAGGGCTTTGCGCTGGGCGCTAACGCCTATATTACCAAGCCATTTTCAACACAGGCGCTGGTTGAGAAAGTGCAAACCCTGCTGGGTGAGGAAACCTCATGACGCCAAAGGCACTGCCTAAACGGCAGCGTTTGGTGGGTGCCTGGCTACTGCTTAGCGGCTTGAGCCTCTTGGGCGGGGCTTTATTTGCTGCTTGGCTGGAAAGCCAGTTGAACGTGCGTGGTGGCTATCGGCTTATCCTCTGGGCAGGTTGCTTTTCAGGCGGCATCACACTTTTCTTAGTGGGCTTGCTGCTTGAACGTCTGCTTTTTACGCCGCTACGCAGTCTACAAGCACAGCTTGCCCGACTGGCCGCCAACCCTGATACCGAAGACACCTGGCCCCCGCAAGGCTGGCTGAAGGGCCTGGCACCTGATCTACGCCGTGTGCAAGAGAGCTGGCACTCGGACCGTCATTCATTGCATAAGGCCCGTGCCGAGGGCGCCCAAAGCGCAACCCGTATCCGTAAAGCGCTTGAGGCGCTGCTACAGGTGCTGGAAACGCCGCTTCTGCTTTACGATAAGCACCGCCGTTTGATGCTGTTCAACCAAGCGGCTGAGCGCTTTTTTGTGAATACGCAAGGCCTAGGCTTGGGTAAGCGTCTGGAAGCCCTATTGCCGCTTGCAAGTTTGCAACAACTCCTTGAGCAACTGCCCGCTAATGGCACTCCGCGTGAGCTTTTGGTGCCGTGTGATCAGCGCTGGTTAAAAGTCATTATCCGTCGGGTGCCTGAAAGCCAAGGTGAAACACTGATAACCTGCAGCGATGCCACGGCGGCCTGGGCCAGTGAACGGGGTGAGCGGGCCGATCTTGCACGTATGCTCACACCTCTGCGCCAACATACGGCAAGCCTGGTAACGGCGACGGATGCACTCAGCCAACTGCGTCAATCAGCGCATGAAAGTGGCTCGCTTGCTCAGCGGCTGGAGCAAGTAGTGCGCGAAGAGAGTAGCGCCCTTGGTGAAACAGTCGCCAACGTCAGTGAACTTGTTGAAGCCATGCAGCAACAGGGTGAGCGGCTTACTTCAATATGGTCCAATGACTTTTGGCAGATGCTGGATGATTATCTGGACCCTGCCCACCGCCTGATCACCCCCATTGGGATGCCGGTCTGGTTTAAAGGCGATGCCCCTGCGTTGATGGCTCTTTTTGGATCGCTGGTTAAACACCTGAGTGATTACATCACAGGTAGTGTGTTTGAAGGCGAAGTGTCGCTTAGCCCTAAACACACCTACCTCGACCTTGTATGGAAGGGCAAACCGATACCCGAGAGCGAGCTTACCAAGTGGCTGATGCACCCCCTGAACACGCTCCCCTTGAGCCCAAGTGCGGCGGATGTATTGCGCCAGCACGCAAGCGATGCCTGGAGCACGCAAGACACCGACGGCCAGCACGCACGCTTGCGGCTACCACTTCTTGGCGTGGCGCAAAATGCGGCTCCGCGCTCTGCGCCACCTCGGCCAGAATTTCATGATTTTGGTATCGCAGACTTGCCCTCACCCGATACCACGCTCGCTAATTGCGCTCTGCGTAGCTTGGAACTGGTGATTTTTGATACCGAAACAACCGGTCTTGAGCTACGCAGAGGCGATACGGTGATCAGCCTCGGCGCCTGTCGTATTGTGAATGGGCGCTTATTAGCCAGCGATGTGTTTGATCACTACGTTAACCCACACAAGCCGATTCCTGCCGCCAGTACCGCGATTCATGGCATCACAGATAGCGACGTTAACGAAGCCCCGCGCCTGGAGCAGGTGCTACCGCACTTTCGTGATTATATTGGTGAAGCTGTCCTGCTCGCCCATAACGCTTCGTTCGATATGCTCGCGATCAGTCAGAAAGGTGTGCTATTCGACATGCCCGTACTGGATACTTTATTAATCTCCCGTGCGCTTGATGAAGGGCTCGATGGCCATGACCTGGACAGCCTGGTGAAGCGGTATGGCTTGACACTGCCACCCGGTCTTCGCCATACGGCGCTGGGCGATGCTCGCGTAACTGGCGAGCTCTGGCTTGCATTACTGCCGCGTTTGGAAGCACGCGGAATTACCACTCTTGAGCAGCTACTCGCCTTACAAGCCAGTGCGTTTGATAAAGAGGATGCCAGCGCCTCATGATGCCTTCAAATTCACGCTACCGAGAACGCTTGCTTGGGCTAGTCACCCTGGCACTGATGCTTTTCTGTCCGCCACTGCTTCTAGTGATTGATCGCCTGCCCTCGGTAGGTATCGGCTGGCTACCCCTTTATCTTTTCTGCAGTTGGGCATTCATCATTGGCCTGAGCGCATGGCTGATGGAACCTACTAAAAGGCGATAATCATGCGAACGGATGCGCTGATACTAAGTGCGGTGTTCGGCTATTTAGGCCTGCTTTTCCTGGTAGCGGCCTGGGGCGACCGCCGGGCGGTGCAAGGCCGTTCGATTATCAACTCACCAACGGTATATGCGCTTTCTATTGCCGTTTACTGTACGGCATGGACGTTCTACGGCAGTGTCGGGCGCGCGGCGCAGTTTGGCCCAAGTTTTTTACTTATCTATTTAGGGCCAACGCTTGCGATGATGCTATCGCCTTTTATCATCCGCAAAATGGTGCGCATTGCCGCACGCCAACGGCTCACCTCCATTGCTGACTTTATTAGCGCCCGCTATGGCAAAAGTGCCAGTCTTGGCGCACTGGTGGCGCTCATATCGCTGATTACCATTACGCCGTATATAGCCCTACAGCTAAAGGCCATTACGGTGAGCCATGCGGTACTCATTAGCTACCCACAAAGCGCTGAGTCGATTCTCTATAATGAGCGTTTCTGGATGGACCGCTCCTTGTGGGTTGCTTTGGTACTGGCCGTTTTTATTATTTTATTCGGCACACGCCATCTGGATGCCAGCGAGCGTCATGAAGGCATGGTAGCGGCTATTGCGCTGGAGTCTATTGTCAAACTAGTGGCTTTTCTAGCGGTGGGGATTTTTGTTGTCTTTATCCTGTTTGAGGGGCCAGGTTCGCTGTTTACTCAGGTCGCCCAAACGCCTGCTTTAAGCCAATTAATGCACCTGGAAAGCGTTCCAGGTGGAGCAACCGGCTGGGTAGGCATGTTGGTCCTTGCCTTTCTGGCGTTCCTAACCCTACCACGTCAGTTCCAGGTGCTGGTGGTTGAAAATATCGATGAGCGCCATCTTGCCAGGGCCAGTTGGCTATTCCCCCTGTATTTACTCCTGATTAACCTATTTGTGATCCCTATTGCCCTGGCCGGTTTACTGCTCGATGCGGGAGACCCAGACAGCTTTGTGCTGACCCTGCCGCTTTCTGCGGGGCTTGAAGGGCTTCCCCTGCTGGTCTTTATTGGTGGGCTTTCTGCGGCAACGGGCATGGTCATTGTTGAAACCATTGCGCTCTCCACTATGGTCAGCAACCAACTGATCATGCCGCTCTTGCTACGTTTTAAGGCGCTGCATACAGACAGTAAAGGCGGGCTTGCCCGGTGGCTTTTAAGAATACGCCGGGTCGCCATCGTACTTATCTTGCTACTCGGCTATCTCTACCACGCGCTCATCGGCGACTCCTACAGTTTAGTCACCATCGGCCTGGTATCTTTCGTCGGCGCGGCACAGTTCGCACCGGCCCTGCTAATTGGCCTTTATTGGCGTGGTGCTACCCGGCTGGGGGCAGTGTATGGCTTAATCGGTGGATTCTTCATGTGGAGCTACACCCTGCTCCTGCCTGGGTTTGCTCAGTCCGGATGGCTGGATAGCGCACTACTCACCGAAGGCCCTTGGGGTATTGGCTGGCTGACGCCCTATGCGCTTTTTGGGTTGGAAGAATGGGATATTTATACGCACTCCCTTCTCTGGAGCATGTTTGTCAACGCAGGTCTGTTAGTGAGCATTTCACTGTTTACGCGTTCCACCCCGCTTGAACAAACCCAGGCCGCCCTGTTTACCGAGGCGCTGCACCCCAACCTGCCCACCACTTCGCTTCAACGTGGCCAAACAACGCAAGGTGCTCTGCATGAGCTATTGGTGCGTTACTTAGGGCTTAAAGCGGCGCAGCAGGTTTTTTCAACACACACCCAAACCCTTAGTACATTGCAAAAAGACCAGCCTGCCGCTGATGAACTTATCATGCGCGCAGAACAGGCCTTGGCGGGCTCACTGGGTAATGCGTCAGCGCGCGTATTGATCAACTCGGTGGTTCGCGGTGAAGCACTCGACATTGAGTCATTGCTCAGCATGCTGGACATCACCACGCAAACGCTGGAGTACAACCGTCGTTTAAAACAGAAATCGGATGAGCTGACGCGAATCGGCAAGGACTTACAAAGCGCCAATGATCGACTCCGTGAACTGGACCGTTTAAAGGATGAGTTTGTAGCGATGGTGAGTCATGAGCTGCGCACCCCGCTCACCTCCATTCGCGCATTTGCAGAAATCCTGTCAGGTTCTCAGACCGTCCCCGAGGAAAAGCGACAGCACTTTTTGCACGTCATGGTGCTTGAGAGCCAGCGCCTTTCACGGCTGATCGATGAAATTCTGGATCTTGCTCGCCTGGAGAGCGGCCGTATGACGTTTGATGCAAAAACGCTGGATCTAGCAGCGCTTACCGACCATAGCCTTGAAGCGATTGCGCGACTACAAGAGCAACGTAATGTCCACCTTGAAATCACTATTTTAGAACGACCCGCCAACGTTATTGGCGACCCGGACCGGCTGGAGCAAATTATTATCAACTTGCTGGATAACGCGAGCAAATTTGCCGACCCGGCAGACCCACACGTCTTGCTGCGCTTGTATAAACAGAATCAACACGTTTATTTATGCGTCGAAGATAATGGCGCAGGCATTGAGCCAAGCGCACGTGAACATGTATTCGAGAAATTCCACCAGCTACAGCCGGGCGATACATCCACCGGTGGTCGCCCTAAAGGTAGTGGTTTAGGCTTACCCATCAGCCGGGCAATTGCTGTTCACATGGGTGGCAGGCTTTGGGTAGAGGATGCCCAAGTACTCAAGGGCGCCTGCTTTGTATTGACACTACCTGAAGCAGAGCCTAACAAAGGCACGCCTGCGCCTTAGGCACTTGGCGTTTGCTGGTTATCCGTCACTGTTGGCTCACTGCCCGCATGACGAGGGTCAGGCTTAAACATTTCATCGCCCACTTCATCAATAAAACGTTGTGCCTTGGTCACCATCATGGCGTCGCAAGCATCGCGACCAGGCAACATATCGGAACGCTCAAAGCGAAGTTCACGCGGCTCACCATTGCTATCAGCCTTACTAATCCAACCACTGACGCGGTATTGACCGCTTTGTTGATCGGGCTGAGAAACGATCGAATAGCCTTTGTATTCCACCGGTTCCGCGGCATTGGTGACCGCCTTAGTGGCCGACTTACTGCCGCCACCCAACAGTCCTGAAAAGAGCTTTTTAAACATACGGGCTCCTCGCGTTAGAAAAAAAGCGGCAGGAAAACCCTGCCGCTTTTGATCGGAATTAGCTCTGCTGACGACCTTTGCCAGCGGCGATCCGTAAACGTAATGCATTCAGCTTGATAAAGCCTTCCGCGTCTTTCTGGTCGTAAGCACCGGCGTCATCTTCAAACGTTGCGATGGACTCGTCGAACAACGACTGCTCGGACTTACGTCCTACTACGATGGCGTTACCTTTATAGAGCTTCAGGCGCACAACGCCCGAGACGTTTTTCTGCGTCTCATCGATAGCGGCTTGCAGCATGCGGCGCTCAGGACTCCACCAGTAGCCGTTGTAGATCACTTCTGCGTATTTCGGCATTAGCTGATCTTTGAGGTGGGCTTCTTCACGATCAAGCGTCAGCGATTCAATGGCACGGTGGGCACGCAGCATGATGGTGCCGCCAGGTGTTTCGTAGCAGCCACGCGACTTCATGCCCACGTAACGGTTCTCTACGATATCCAGACGGCCAATGCCGTTATCACCACCTACTTTATTGAGCTTCTCAAGTACTTCGTGCGGCTTGTGTGCTTCGCCGTCGATGGCAACGATATCGCCTTTCTCGAACGTCAACTCAACATACGTAGGCTGATCCGGGGCGGCTTCAGGCGATACGCTCCAACGCCACATATCGTCCTCAGCTTCGGCCCACGGATCTTCCAAAATGCCGCCTTCGTAGGAGATATGCAGCAGGTTGGCGTCCATGGAGTACGGTGATTTCTTCTTCTTGCTGGAGAAGTCGACCGGGATATTGTGCTCTTCGCAGTAAGCCATCAGCTTTTCACGAGACGTTAGATCCCACTCGCGCCACGGCGCAATCACTTTAACGCCAGGTTTCAGTGCGTAACCGCCCAGCTCAAAGCGCACCTGGTCGTTACCTTTACCGGTTGCACCGTGAGAGATAGCGTCGGCGCCGGTTTCATTGGCGATTTCGATCAACCGCTTGGCGATTAGTGGGCGTGCAATGGAGGTGCCCAGCAAATACTCGCCTTCATAAACGGTATTGGCACGGAACATGGGGAAGACATAGTCGCGTACAAACTCTTCGCGCAAATCTTCAATGTAAATTTCTTTAACACCCAGTGCCTGTGCCTTCGCGCGTGCCGGCTCGACTTCTTCGCCTTGACCGATGTCGGCAGTAAAGGTCACTACCTCGCAGTTGTAAGTTTCTTGCAACCACTTAACGATTACAGAGGTGTCCAGGCCGCCTGAATATGCCAGCACAACCTTTTTGACATCGGACATTCTTTGCTCCTTGTTTATAAAACCGTTTATAAAAACCACGTGTGTGAAACGACGCTCACCAGCGAATACGGCGCCTTTAAGCGCACAACGTATCAAAGTAAACGCCAAGTATAGCGTTCTCTATGGCTAGCGAATACCGTCAGCGACGCCTTATACAGAAAGCTGCTAGAATCACACCATCCAGGAGGCGGCTTACCGCCCATTTTTGACGATTACTCGCTGTACTAAGGAGAGCTGCATGAGCGAGGCAATTGCCCGCGAATTAATGGCCCAACGTTTTCGCAGTTATCTGCCGGTTGTCATTGATTTAGAAACGGGCGGCTTCAATGCCCACAGTGATGCCGTGCTTGAAATTGCAGCCGTCACGCTCACCATGGACCCGGAAGGAAACCTACTGCCTGATGCGACCTACGCTTATCACATTCAACCCTTTGAAGGGGCCAATGTTGAACAGTCAGCGCTGGACTTTACCGGTATTAATCTGGATGACCCGCTACGCCGCCAGGTAGCGCTCAGCGAAACAGAAGCGCTGGGTGAAATTTTCCGCCCTATACGCAAATCTATAAAAGCCCACGGATGTTCGCGCGCCATTTTAGTCGGCCATAATGCTGCGTTTGATCAGGGTTTTCTTAACGCTGCCGCTAATCGTTGCAACGTTAAACGCAACCCGTTCCACCCTTTCTCAAGTTTTGACACCGCGACACTGGCAGGCCTTGTTTACGGCCAGACCGTACTGGCCCGAGCCTGCCGTGCGGCCGGTATCGAATTTGACAATAAAGCAGCACACTCAGCACGCTACGATACCGAACGCACGGCGGAGTTATTCTGCGCCATGGTTAACCGTTATAAAGACCTGGGTGGATGGCGCTTGGCCCAACGAGAGCAGGACATGGACGACGGTGAATAACCCGTTGGCTGGATGCAGTGACGTGGGCTTTACGCTAAACTTCGCCACTTTACATGCACTGTTGATGAAGGCGTTCAACGCTTTCTGTGTGCTTTATTTTTTCGCTTTTCAAAAGATGAGACGTTTCAATGGCTCAGTATAATGCCTTTTACGCCCAGTCAGGCGGCGTTACCGCCGTTATTAACGCCAGCGCCTGCGGCGTTATCGAAGCATGCCGACAAGCTCCCGAACAAATTGGCAAGGTATACGCGGGCCATAACGGCATTATTGGCGCATTAACCGAAGACCTCATTGATGTTACTCAGGAAAGCGACGAAGCGATTGCCGCATTACGCTATACGCCCGGCGGTGCATTCGGTTCTTGCCGCTACAAGCTAAAAGATATCGATACCCATCGCACTCAGTACGAGCGTTTAATTGAGGTATTTAAGGCACATAACATTCGCTACTTCTTCTATAACGGTGGTGGCGACAGTGCCGACACTTGCCTGAAGATCTCTCAACTTTCAGAAAAGCTGGGCTATCCGCTAACCGCTATTCACGTGCCTAAAACCGTGGATAATGACCTGCCGATTACCGATAACAGCCCGGGCTTTGGTAGCGTTGCCAAATATATTGCCACCTCTACCCGTGAAGCCTCTCTCGATATCGCCTCCATGTGCGCAACATCGACCAAAGTCTTCGTGCTTGAAGTGATGGGGCGCCATGCCGGCTGGATTGCAGCGGCGGGCGGATTAGCCGGTGAAGGCGAAGGTGAACCGCCTCACTTGATTATTTTCCCCGAGATCGCCTTCAACCGTAAAGCCGTCATGGCGCGGGTTGAGGAAAGCGTGAAACAGAACGGCTACTGCGTCATCGTGGTATCAGAAGGCGCTCGTTATGAAGACGGCACCTTCTTGGCCGATGCAGGCAATACCGATGCCTTTGGTCATCGCCAGTTGGGTGGTGTTGCGCCTACGCTTGCCGGCATGATCAAGCAAGACCTGGGCTACAAGTATCACTGGGCCGTCGCTGACTACTTACAGCGTGCAGCTCGCCACTTGGCCTCGAAAACAGACGTTGAACAAGCCTATGCGGTTGGCCGTGAAGCCGTGACGCTCGCGCTGGCAGGCAAGAACTCGATGATGCCCGCGATTCGCCGTATTTCTCAATCACCCTATCAGTGGGATGTTATTTCCGCGCCGTTGGCCCAGATTGCCAACCAGGAAAAGTTCATGCCGCGTGATTTTATTAGCGAAAGCGGCTTTGCGATTACCCAGGCATGCCGTGATTACCTCTCACCGTTGATTCAAGGCGAAGACTTCCCGCCCTTTGAGAACGGCTTGCCCAAAGTGGCTAAGCTGAAACTTGCCAAAGTGGACCAAAAACTTCCCACATTTACGCTATAAGGCGCACCCCTTTCGGGGTTGCCAACGGCGGTAACCAAAACGGGCGATGATTATCTCATCGCCCGTTTTTTACAGCTATACATTGCTTAACGCGCTAGCACATCACCTTAATAGCCACGAAAGTACCAATAGCAGCAGCAACACTCCGGCGACGCCTTGCCAGAAATGACGACGCGGCTCCGGGCGAGTGTCCTCTTGAGCAGGCAAACGGCCTAGCGGGACACGCAGTGCATGCAGAAACTCTGAATGACGCCTAAAGCGCAGCGCACGCTGTGGGTCCAATGCACGCCGTAAGGCATCATCCAGCTCTTGGGTAATTTCCGGGTTATGAGTTCGCGAGCTGCGATAGCTAAGTTCTTCTAAATCCGTATGACTGCGCAACTTGTTCGGGGTAAGTTGGTAAGGTAGCTCTCCGGTTAACAGCCAGTAGACGGTTGAAGCGAGGGAGTACTGATCGCTGCGGCGGCCAATGCTATCTTCCAATGCATACTCAGGCGCGGTGTGTTCGTTAAAACCAATTTGGCGCAACAGCTCACCTGAATGCCGGTGACCATCCACCTCACGCATATGGCACGCGCTAAAATCGTTGAGCATCAACTTACCGTGGCTATCAATTAAAATATTATCCGGCGTAATCTGCTGATGAATAATGTCGCGGTGGTGCAGCGCCTGCACGGCCTTACCCAGCTGGTTTGCGATATCCAAGCGCTGGACAAGGCTGGCCTGAGGATGCCGCTCGGCCCACTGGCGCAACGTGTCCCCTTCAACATGCTGCATCAAGTAGTAAAGATAGCGGCGTGGTCTTGAGGGCTTTACGACCTTAGCGATAAAAGGCGAATTAACCCGCTCAACGATCCACTGCTGAAGCAGGAAATGCTCCAGATAGGCATTACGGAGCGATAGCTCAGGGCTTGGCGCCTTCATTGCCATTTCACGCTCGGTATGCACGTCTCTTACCCGATAGACACGAGACTGCGCATTACGCGACAGCACTTCTATTACTTCCAACCCATCAAGCCGCTCGCCTGGCGCAAGTTCAGGCGGAATCGGCAAATCACCGTAAATCAGCCCCGGGTCGTCCGGTGACTCTTCCGGCAACTCATCAATACGCACCAATTGAAAGCAAAATTGATCCCCTCCGTAGCCTCGCTCTTGGGCGCGCTGCTTAGCTTCACTGGCCAGGCGTTCGCAAGCCGCATCCAGGTCACTGGCATCCTGGCGAATCAAGCGTACATAGTCGGAAGGCAACAGCGTACCGCGCACGCCACGCGTGGTGAACAGAAAAATATCGCCCTGTTTAAGGCCCAGATGAGTATAGTCGATGTCCACACTGCCATCCATTCCCAGCGCCCGGGAAGGATAGTGGTAGCCGCCAATATCGGTCACATGGTCTCGCGTCAGCTGCTCAAATTCAGCGCCTCGCAAGCGAAACACCAGCGTGTCCCCCATATGAAACAGGTGCGCTTCGCACTTACGAAAGACAACCACCGACATTGAGGAAACAAAGCCACCCTCTTTTACATGCTGGCTTTGGCTGTAACACCAGCTATTGAGTGCACGTAGCACGCGTGTTGCAGACGTTTTAGTGTCCCAATGGTCTGGCGTAGAAAAGTAATCCGCTAGAAAGCCACGCACACTTAAATCACCCGCCTGTTTGGCCAGCGTATTGCGCGACACAGAGTCGCTGATAACGGCGCAGCCCCCTTTGACCTTTAATAGCGGTGCATCAGGGAAACGCACCGACATGGAGCTGCGATGCAAACGTCGGTCAGGCGCAACAAACGCTTGACCATAACTGATCAGCAACTGGGCATGCCCCACTCATCCTCCTTGGCGAACCGCTCAACAGAATTTCATGACAAAACTTCATGACAGAATTTCATGACAAAACCTCATGGTCGCTATAATACACGCAACGGCTTTACTGCGATGCCCACCAAACGTCGCGACCACTGCGATAAAAGCAAATTACCGCTACCATTAAGCGATAGCGTCGGCGCTGCGCCCATGTTGCATTGGCAATCGCCCAGCCATCTTCGTATAATTCCCGACTATTCGTGCAACGCATCAATTGCTTAGCCACTGCAACACCCAAGAACTTCTAAGGACTCAACGATGAACTTCGATAACATCCCAGCTGGAAAGGATTTGCCGAACGATATTTACGTGGCGATCGAGATTCCTGCGAACCACTCGCCTATCAAATACGAAATTGATAAGGATATGGGCGCACTCTTGGTTGATCGTTTTATGGCGACCCCAATGTTCTACCCCGCCAACTACGGCTTTATCCCCCATACGCTGGCTGATGATGGCGATGCACTCGACGCCTTAGTAGTAACACCGCACCCGGTAGCGCCTGGCAGTATTATTCGTGCGCGCCCCATCGGCATCCTGAACATGACCGATGAAGCAGGTGAAGATGCCAAGCTGGTATGCGTACCACACCCCAAACTCAGCACGCTTTATGATGACGTACAGGAAGTTACCGACCTACCCGAGCTTCTGCGTCAGCAAATCGCCCACTTCTTTGAAAACTACAAAGACCTTGAAAAAGGCAAGTGGGTAAAAGTTGAGTCCTGGGAAGGCGTTGAAGCAGCGCGTAAAGCTATTGAAAAATCAGCGGCCGCTTACCAAAAGGCGTAAGTGAACTAAACGCGCTGTTTTGTCTCTATTAAGAAGGCCGCCAATAGGCGGCCTTCTTATTACACCCACTAGCCATTTTTTTATCACTGCGCGCGGATCTTTCACAAGCGCTACCAAGCGCTCGTTCCATATTATGCGCCATGTTAATGCGGGTGCTTTTCAGCCATATCGCCGTTAAGGATGTATCGTGTTATCCGTCAAACGATTAGGTTTATTCTGGCTACTCTGCTGGCTACCATTATTCGCCCACGCACAATGGTTTTCATCCAGCAGCAACGATCAGTTTCTGCCCGTAATGGAGGCATTTCAGCCTACCGCTTGGCACGATGGCGAAACACTTTATATCGGCATTCAAAGTGCTGAAGGCTATTATCTTTACCGACATCAGTTTGACGTTAAAAGCCAAACGCCTTCTGTGGCACTGGGTAGCCCTGCTCTACCCGAAGGCACCTTTACCAATGACGAATTTATGGGCGATGTCTACACCTTTCGCGACATACTGGTGTTTGAGACACCGCTTGAACACGTTTATTCAGGCCCCATCGACATTGAGCTTACCTTTCAAGGCTGCGCCGATGCCGGGCTTTGCTACCCACCTGAACAGGTACCGCTACAGGCCGCTGAGTCACAGCCGCCTGCTCAATATGCCCAATGGTTAGCCGAAAACAGCCCCTCATCAACAGACATTGCCGCTCCTGCCCAAGCGACTACCAGCGCTGGGTCGGAAAACCCAAACACTTCTCGTCAAGCGCTGAACACACCGCAAAGTGCCGACAGCCGCTTTAGCGCCTTACTAAGCGAGGCAAGCCTGCCGCTAGCCTTGGGGCTTTTCTTTATTGCCGGGCTGGGTTTAACATTTACGCCCTGCGTTTTACCCATGATTCCCATTCTTTCCTCGATCATCGTTGGTCAGAACCCGACTAAACCGCGTGCGTTTGTTCTTTCAGCAAGCTACGTATTGGGCATGGCAACGACCTACGCCGTTGTCGGTGTCTTAATGGGGCTCTTTGGGGCAGGCCTAAACTTGCAGGCCCGCCTTCAGTCGGCGCCTGTATTAATAGCGTTTGGGTTACTTTTCACTCTGTTTGCGCTCGCCATGTTTGGCGCCTTCGAGTTACGTTTCTCGTCACGCATGACCCACCGCATCGAAGCGTGGCAAGCTCGGGCGCAACGCAGTGGCCCGGGAGGGCTCGCCCTGGCAGGCGCGCTTTCGGTACTGGTGGTATCGCCCTGCGTTACCGCACCGCTTGCCGGTGCATTGGTCTTTATTTCCTCTACCGGCGACGCTGCTATTGGGGGCGCGGTTCTTTTTGCGCTGGGTCTTGGTATGGGGTTGCCGCTGCTACTGGTCGGCACGCTGGGCGTTACCCTACTGCCGCGAACAGGCGCCTGGATGAACGGCGTTAAGACCGGCTTTGGTTTATTGCTGCTGGGTGTGGCCATTTGGATGATCGAGCGTCTTGTACCCGGGCCTGTAGGGCTCTTGCTCTGGGCAGCACTGGCGATAGGCAGCGCGCTGGCGCTGGGCGCGTTACGTCTGAACCCACCGTCAGGTTGGTCGCGTGCGCGACAAACGCTGGGATTGATGCTGCTTGCCTGGGGGGTTGCCCTCGTTTTGGGCGCAGCTCAGGGCAATAATAACCCGCTTCAACCGCTGCGCTTTTCCCATAGTGCTACAGCCACTCAAGAAACGGCGCTTGATTTTGTAACCGTGGATAGCCTGGATGAACTACGCTCAGCTCTTGCTCAGGCAGACAGTGCCCATCAACCCGCCTTTGTCCATTTCACCGCTGACTGGTGTATTTCATGCAAAGTGATGGAGCGTGAAGTTTATCCAGACCCACGTGTTATTGAGGCGTTGGAAGGCTTCACGCTAATTGCCGTCGATGTCACCGATACGACCCCTGAAAGTAGACAGCTACTTAACCAGTACCAGCTTTTTGGGCCGCCCAGCCTGCTGTTCTTTGATCAAGGTGCAGAAATACGCCCAGCGCGGATCCAAGGGGAGGTCACCGCCAACGCGCTTGCAGAGCATCTTTCATCCTTAAAACAGTGGCTATTAAGCTAAAAGCCTGAGCTTTATTTGTACCTTGGGGGCAATTGTTGAGTGCCGATAACAGCATGCTCTTCGCTAAACGGTAAAGATAGCCATCAAGGCATACCGCGTTTTATGCCTCGGCTCTGCACTGGACTAGCGCTGGACATGTTCCGCTTTTTTCGGCAAACTCCGCCTCCACATTAGTTAAATGCTCGATTTTTAAGCTGTTAGAGGGGTAACGTTCGCCATCATGCTGCGTTCTCTTCTTTTCTTAACTCGGTTTACTGCGCGCTAAATATTACGATACTTAAGCGTTATCACTAGCGTGTTAGGCAGCAACCTTCATCTATCTACGGGGCCCAATATGGATATTCGCAAAGTAAAAAAACTGATCGAACTGCTCGAAGAATCCAACATTAGCGAAATTGAAATTCAGGAGGGCGAAGAGTCAGTACGCATCAGCCGTCATCCTAACGGTGCTACCTGGCAGCCCCAGCCAATGCCCCAGTATTCCCAACCTTTTGCAGCGCCTGCACCGGCTCCCGCAGCACCTACAGCGCCCAGCGTTGACGCGGAGCCTGCCAGCGCAAGCTTCCGCGGTGAAGCCGTTAACTCTCCGATGGTGGGCACCTTCTACCGCAGCCCGGCACCGGGTGCAAAATCGTTTGTTGAAGTAGGCGACACCGTTAAGCAAGGCGACACGGTATGTATCGTTGAAGCGATGAAAATGATGAATCAGATTGAAGCTGATCGCGACGGCGTGGTTGAAGCCATCCTGGTGGAAGATGGTGAGCCGGTGGAATTTGATCAACCCATGATCGTCCTCGCTTAATCTTTCACATCAACACGGGTGGACTCTCCCATGCTGGACAAGGTACTTATCGCGAACCGCGGCGAGATAGCCCTACGTATTCTACGGGCATGTAAAGAGCTGGGCATCAAAACCGTCGCCGTACACTCCAAGGCTGACCGCGAGCTGATGCACGTACGCTTAGCGGATGAGGCAGTGTGCATTGGCCCGGCCTCTTCGGCCCAATCGTACTTGAATATTCCCGCGCTGATTAGCGCTGCCGAAGTGACCGACTCAAGCGCCATTCATCCCGGCTATGGCTTTTTGTCTGAAAATGCCAATTTTGCCGAGCAAGTTGAGCGCTCCGGCTTTACCTTTATTGGTCCGCGCGCTGAAACCATTCGCTTAATGGGCGACAAAGTGAGCGCCATTGAAGCCATGAAGAAGGCGGGCGTACCTACCGTACCTGGCTCTGATGGCCCCTTGGGCGATGATGAAGCCGCAAGCCTGGCGGCTGGCGTGCGTGTAGGCTATCCCGTTATTATCAAGGCAGCGGCTGGTGGCGGTGGTCGTGGCATGCGGGTCGTGCATTCAGAAGACCAGTTACTGTCCGCCATTAGCATTACCCAAAACGAAGCCCAGGCAGCGTTTGGCGATGGCACGGTTTACATGGAAAAATTCCTTGAGAAACCGCGCCATGTGGAAGTACAAGTTCTGGCCGATGGTCAGGGCAATGCGATCCACCTCTATGACCGCGACTGCTCTTTGCAACGCCGCCATCAAAAAGTACTTGAAGAAGCACCTGCCCCCGGCCTCGACCCGAAAGCACGTGCTGACGTACTGGAAGCGTGCCGCCAGGCCTGTATTGAAATTAACTACCGCGGCGCCGGTACGTTCGAGTTCCTGTACGAAGATGGCAAGTTCTTCTTTATCGAGATGAACACACGTGTTCAGGTTGAGCATCCGGTAACGGAAATGGTCACCGGCGTGGATATCGTCAAAGAACAGCTGCGTATTGCGTCAGGCTTGCCACTGTCGATTCGCCAGGAAGACGTTAAGCTTAACGGCCACGCGTTTGAATGTCGGATCAACGCGGAAGACTCACGCACATTCATGCCATCACCAGGCAAAGTGACGCTGTATCACGCCCCAGGCGGCTTGGGCGTGCGCATGGATTCTCACCTGTATACAGGCTATACCGTTCCGCCACACTATGACTCACTGATTGGCAAGCTGATCACCTGGGGCGAGGATCGTGAGATCGCGTTAACGCGCATGCGTAATGCGCTGGATGAGCTGCTGGTCGAAGGTATCAAAACCAATATTGACCTACAGAAAGACTTGGTGCGCGATAGCCAATTCCGCCAGGGCGGTGTCAACATTCACTATCTAGAAAAGAAACTTGCCGGCTAAACGCTCCATGTGCCAAGCAAGCATTTCATAGTGTTGCCGAGTAATACCCAACGGGGTGGCCAAGCCCACCCCGTTATCGATTATGCCTACCGCGGAGACTCCCCATGCCTTGGCTGCAACTCAAAGCCCACGTAGCGCCTGAACAGGCTGAACTTCTGGAAGAGCTACTGCTTGAAGAGGGAGCTACCGCCATTGGGCTTCAGGATGCCCATGATGACCCCGTCTTTGAGCCAGAACGCGGCACCACGCCGCTTTGGCAGGACACCATTCTGACCGGCCTGTACGATGATTTGGAGGGCGTGGAAAGCATGCTGGCCCGCATCGAAAGCGCTTGGGCGCAACAAATGCCCGATGAATCCTGCCCCACCATTGAGTATGAGCTGCTGGCCGACCGCGACTGGGAACGCGAGTGGATGGATGACTTCAAACCGCTCCAGATGGGCCAGCGCTTATGGATTGTTCCTAGCTGGCATACACCGCCTGAAGCAGGCGCGGTCAATCTAATTTTAGACCCAGGTTTAGCCTTCGGCACCGGCACTCATCCTACTACCGCACTGTGCCTTGAATGGCTTGATCAGTTAGCGGTTGATGGCACACTTGGCGACAAGAACGTGCTGGATATTGGCTGTGGCTCGGGCATTCTCGCCATTGCCGCGCTTAAGCTAGGTGCTCAGCACGCCGATGGCACGGATATTGACCCTCAGGCGCTGCAGGCTAGCCGCGATAACGCCGAACGCAATCATATTGCAGAGCAAAATCTCGCGCTCTATTATCCGGAGCAGTTAACAGGCGGCCCTTACCCGATTGTCACTGCGAATATTTTAGCCGGCCCCTTGGTGGAGTTGGCGCCAACGATTGCAGGACATGTCGCGCCGAAGGGGCTTCTTGCGCTGTCAGGTATTCTTGCCAACCAGGCCCAGGACGTGCTTAAGGCCTACGAAGCAGAAGACATAATGATGGATGAACCGGTTATTCGTGAAGGCTGGGTGAGACTAACAGGCCATCGACCCGGTTAATCTTCGAAACAGCCTTCATTCCGCTTCCGAGTAGGCGTATCATACGCCCCCCTGAACGCCTACTCGCTTATCCAGCAGCGCAAACTCCATGACATCAGCCACGCAACAATCGACATCTATCGGCCCTTACAGCTTGCCCAATCAGGTCATACTGGCGCCGATGGCAGGCGTGACCGACCGCCCTTTTCGCCAGCTTTGCCGGCGGCTGGGCGCTGGCTGGGTGGTAGGCGAAATGGTCACCTCAGACCCCAGCCTGTGGCATACCCGAAAGTCCCAACTGCGGATGGACCATACGGGTGAGCCCGACCCACGGGTCGTGCAAATTGCCGGTGGCGACGCCCAGATGCTTGCTCAGGCGGCACGCCTTAACGTCGAACTGGGCGCCCAGATTATCGATATCAATATGGGCTGCCCGGCAAAGAAGGTCTGCAACAAGGCGGCTGGCTCAGCGCTACTGCGCGATGAGGCCTTGGTAGCCGATATTTTAGATGCGGTGGTCAAGGCGGTGGATGTGCCGGTTACCTTGAAAATCCGTACCGGCTGGTGCGCCGAATCCAACAATGGTGTGAGAATTGCTCGGTTGGCAGAAGATGCAGGCATTCAGGCGCTCGCCGTTCATGGCCGACATCGCGAACAGCGCTATACTGGTTGGGCAGAGTACGACACGATCGCCGATATCAAATCGTGTCTGTCCATCCCAGTGATTGCCAATGGTGATATTACAAGTCCTGAAAAAGCAGCCGATGTCCTACGCCATACCGGCGCGAATGCGGTAATGATTGGACGTGGCGCCCAGGGTAATCCTTGGATTTTCAAGCAAATAACCCATTACCTACAGCATGGCGAGCAGTTGGCTTTGCCAAGCCTGGAGGAGCGTCGTCACGTGCTGGCCGGGCACGTAGCGGCGCTGCACGCCTTTTATGGCGACACAATGGGTGTACGCATTGCGCGCAAGCATATTGGCTGGTATCTCGAAAGTGATCTGCGCTTTTGCGATGCAAAACGCCGCGAGCTAAAACAGCAATTCAATGCGCTGGCATCACCTGAAACACAATTTGATTGGATTAACGACGCCATGGCGTTTGACGCAGACAAGCGTCTATTAGCCAAAGGAACCCATGCTGCATGAACGAACGCGATCTTCTTTCTAGCGAGTTACCCTCGCGACTAGCGGGTACGCTCGCTGACCCAGCGGCAAGCGCCCCGCCGCAGCCGTTAAGAGAGGCCGTGGAGTCTGCCATGCGCCGCTACTTCGAGCATCTCGATGGCAGTCAGGCCACCGACCTGTACGCCATGGTGATGGCCGAAGTAGAAGCGCCGCTGCTGGCCTGCGTGCTGGAGCATACCGAAGGTAACCAGACACGCGCCGCTGATGTACTGGGATTAAACCGCGGTACGCTGCGCAAGAAACTCAAGATTTACGGTCTTATCGAAGGTGACGCCCCATAACCATGGGGCGTTGTTGTTTTTATTGTTCCACTCTGCACACGAGCTTATTCATGGTTGATAGTACCGCTACTCCTGTTCGCCGCGCGCTGTTAAGCGTGTCCGATAAAACGGGTATTGTTGAGTTTGCCCGCAGCCTTACCGAGCGCGGCATTGAGCTACTGTCCACGGGCGGCACCTTCCGCTTGTTACAGGAAAACGCCATCCCGGTCACCGAAGTATCCGAACATACGGGCTTCCCTGAGATCATGGATGGCCGAGTGAAAACGCTGCATCCTAAAATTCACGGCGGTATTCTGGCGCGCCGTGGTCAAGATGACGCGGTAATGGCTGACAACGATATCACCCCGATTGATATGGTCGTGGTTAATCTCTACCCGTTTGCAGCCACCGTTGCCAAACCTGACTGCAGCCTGGAAGACGCCATCGAAAATATCGATATCGGCGGCCCTACGATGGTCCGTGCCTGCGCTAAAAACCACGCGTACACCACCATCGTAGTTAACGCCGACGACTACACGCGCGTGCTTGAAGAACTGGCCGCCAATGATGGCCAAGTGAGCACCGCTACACGTTTTGACCTTGCGGTTAAAGCGTTTGAGCACACTGCGGGCTACGACGGCGCTATTGCCGAGTACTTGGGCCGTAAAGTCAGCGAGAGCGATGCCACCTTCGCGCGTACCTTTAATCTTCAGTTGCATAAAAAGCAGGACATGCGTTACGGCGAAAATCCGCATCAGCAGGCCGCCTTTTACGTTGACCCTACGGCATCTGAACCCAGTGTTGCGACAGCTACCATGCTGCAAGGCAAACCGCTTTCGTTTAACAATGTTGCCGATACCGATGCGGCTTTTGAGTGCGTCAAGGCGTTTGATGAAACGGCGTGCGTGATTGTTAAACACGCTAACCCCTGTGGCGTTGCCATCGGCTCTACGGCGCTTGAGGCTTATGACAAAGCGTTTGCAACCGACCCTACCAGTGCTTTCGGCGGCATTATTGCCTTCAACACACCGCTTGAAGCCGATACCGCGCGCGCAATTGTTGACCGTCAGTTTGTCGAGGTCATTATTGCCCCTGGGGTAAGCGATGAGGCCGTTGCGATTATCGCTGAAAAGAAGAACGTCCGCCTGCTGGATGTCAGCGCTCATTGGCCTGGCAACCTCCAGCCCGCCTTTGATTTCAAGCGGGTTAACGGAGGTTTGCTGGTACAAGAGCGTGACCAAGGCATGGTGACTCGCGACGAGCTTACTGTGGTCAGCGAGCGTGCACCTTCAGAACAGGAACTGCGCGATTTGGCGTTCGCATGGCGCGTTGCCAAGTTCGTCAAATCCAATGCCATTGTGTATGCCAAAGCCGGCCAAACCATTGGCGTGGGCGCAGGCCAGATGAGTCGCGTGTACTCCGCTAAAATTGCGGGCATCAAAGCAGCCGACGAGAACCTTTCTGTACCTGGTTCCGTTATGGCGTCTGATGCCTTCTTCCCCTTCCGTGATGGCATTGATGCCGCCGCCGCTGCGGGTATTACCGCCGTTATTCAGCCTGGCGGTTCCATGCGCGACCAGGAAGTAATTGATGCTGCCAACGAAGCGGGCATTGCCATGGTCTTCACCGGAATGCGCCACTTCCGTCACTAAACTGTGCTTTAGCGCTAGCACCATAAAAACCTCGCAAGCACTGCTTGCGAGGTTTTTTTATGAATATAACGCTCAGAATGCCTTAACCGACACTAGCCAAGGTCAATACATAAATACTTGGTTTCCAGGTACTCCTCCAGCCCCTGATGACCACCTTCACGACCAAGTCCTGATGCCTTGACACCGCCAAACGGCGCCGACGCATTGGAAATAGCCCCGGTATTAATGCCCACCATGCCGTATTCAAGCGCGTCAGCCACGCGCCATACACGAGCAAGATCGCTGGAGTAGAAATAGGACGCCAGCCCATACTGCGTATCATTGGCCATTTCGATAGCGGTCTCTTCGTCGTCGAACGGGAACACCGCCGCTAGCGGGCCAAACGTCTCTTCCTGAGCAACCTTCATGCTGGCATCGGCAAAGCTGATTAACGTAGGCGTGAAGAAGTTACCGCCTAACGGATGCGGATGACCGCCCAGCAGCAACTCAGCACCTTTATCAATAGCGTCCTGAACGTGTTCGCTGACTTTCTTGACCCCATTTTCATCAATGAGCGGGCCAATATTGTTGCCTGGCTGAGCACCATCGCCAACATGCAGCTCACTGTTCATGGCAACCGCGAGCTTTTCGCAAAACGCGTTAATCACACTAGACTGAACTAAAAACCGATTGGTGCAAATGCACGTTTGGCCTGCATTGCGGAACTTGGCTGCCATCGCGCCTTCAACGGCGGCATCAAGGTCAGCATCTTCAAAAACGATAAACGGCGCGTTTCCACCCAGTTCAAGCGATATTTTTTGTACATGCTGCGCCGCTTTTTCCATCAGCGTCCGGCCTACTTCCGTAGAGCCAGTAAAGGTGATTTTGCGCACCTTGGGCGACTGGGTTAGCGCTTCAGCAATGTCAGCGGCGCTGCCTGGCACCACATTAAAGACGCCGCGGGGTATCCCTGCTCGCTCAGCCAATAGCGCCAGCGCCGTTGCCGAGAAAGGCGTTTGGCTAGCGGGCTTAACGATAATGGTACAACCTGCTGCTAGCGCTGCACCTGCTTTACGCGTGATCATCGCTGCGGGGAAATTCCACGGAGTAATCGCTCCTACAACGCCCACCGGCTGTTTGGTTACCACAATACGCTGGTTGGCTTTTGCTGCAGGAATGGTCTCGCCATATACACGCCGCGCCTCTTCGGCAAACCAGCGCAGAAAGCTGGCGGCGTAAGCAATTTCGCCCTCAGCCTCTTTAACCGGCTTGCCCTGCTCATAGGTCATCAGCAGTGCAAGGTCGTGCTGATGCTCAAGCATCAGATCATGCCACTTAAGCAACATGTCAGCCCGCTCTTGAGCGGTCAATGCCCGCCAGGCAGGCAAAGCGGCATCAGCCGCGTCAATGGCACGCTCGGTTTCAGCTTTACCTAATCGCGGCATATCCCCCACCGGTTTGCCTGTGGCGGGGTTAATAACGTTAATTTGTTCTCCACTTTCAGCCGCTACCCAACTGCCGTCGATATAGGCAAAGGGGCAATACAGCTGTGTCTCTTTTAGCGCTTCCATGACAGACTCCTGGCCAAAGGATGGCCCTGTGGGCTCATATTTACGCTTTCATGCTAAGACGAAACGGCGTATTTAACCAAGTGTTTGGCAAATATGGTCATCCTGGCCGTGGAGAAATTCGTTTAGTTAATAAGCGTTAGAAATTCCTGGCGCGTCGCGGGGTTGTCACGGAATCCACCCAGCATTACCGATGACGACATGCTCGAATTCTGCTTCTCAACACCGCGCATCATCATGCATAAATGGCGCGCCTCAACGACAACCGCTACTCCTTTCGCACCGGTTACCTGCTGGACGGCATCGGCAATTTCACGAGTCAGGCTTTCCTGAATCTGCATACGCCGCGCATACATATCAACGATGCGCGCAAATTTGGAAAGCCCTAATACCTTGCCATCAGGTAAGTAGGCAATATGGCACTTGCCAATAAACGGCAATAAGTGGTGCTCACACATTGAGTAAAGCTCAATGTTTTTTACTAACACCATTTCATCGGTCTTCGATTCAAACACCGCGCCGTTGATAATCTCTTCCAGCGACTGCTGATAGCCCGCGTTTAAAAACTGCATGGCTTTGGCTGCACGCTTTGGTGTATCCCGCAGCCCTTCGCGGTCCGGGTTTTCGCCAAGGGCGGTAATAATTTGGCGATAGTGCTGGGCGATATCGTCGGTCATAGTCATTCTCATTAAAGCGGTGCCCGCTCACTCGCTCGTTATTGCTTTATCAAGTAACCAGCACGCAAGCAAAACAACCTTACAAAACAATGCCCAAGCATACAGAAACCACTAAACGTACCAAAGGCGATTTATGCACTTATTTTAACGTACCTGGCCACTCGGTGGCAGCGTCGCAACGACTTTTAAGGCGCTGAACGTATAATTTTTACGACAACAGAGGGGTCAAAAGATCTATTAAGCTAACCAAACAGGACGCTCAAGCTGTAAACACTGCTGTTCTAACTGACGGATATGCTGATCCCAGTAGCCGCTATCTGCCATCCAGGGAAAAGCACGCGGAAACGCCGGATCGTCCCAGCGCGAAACCAACCAGGCGCTATGCCGAATCAAGCGATAAGCCCTTAGCGGCTCAATGAGCGACATCTGCTCATGAGGAAACGGTAGTGACTCCTCATAGCCTTCACTAATCTCACTTAGCTGCGCCCGCCAGCTATCCGGCTCATCAGTGGGCAGCAACATCCATATATCCTGTATGGCGGGCGCCATCGCACAGTCATCAAAATCGACCAGGGAAAAATGCTCATCTCGGCCCAATACGTTCCCTAAATGACAATCACCGTGGCAACGTATTAACGATGCTGGGTCCAACGCCTTGGGCGCCAACCGATGCTGCAGCTTTTGAATCACCGCGTCATACGCCCGAAGCTGAAACTTGTCGAGCCATTGGCTGCCCACAACGCGCTGCCGTGCCTCTTCTATACCGCTTTCCAGCTCCATGCGCGGGCGGTGTTGAAATACCTTGCGCTGCGATACGTTATGCAGCTGGCCTAACACTTCGCCCAGCGCAAAGAGGTGTTCAGGATTATCAAGCTCAGGCGCTTGGCCTGCACACTGGGGGAAAAGAGCAAAGCGAAACGCTGCGTAATGATGCAATGACTGCCCCGCGCTATTACGCCAGGGTGCGACAACCGACACCCCGCCCTCGCTTAATTCCTTTAAAAAATCATGCTCCTCTTGAATCGCAGCATCCGACCAGCGCTCGGGACGGTAAAACTTGATTACCCAGTGACGGGCATCATCATCACGAAACATCAATACACGGTTTTCATAACTGTTGAGCGCAAAAGGCTCGCCTGCGGGCCAAATATCAACCGATTCGGCCGCCGACATAACCGTGTCGGGCGAAAGCGCACTAAAAGGATGTGACATGGATCGCTCCTGCATAACGGGGGCGCCTATCTTATCAACTATTGCATGGAAACGTTCTGACGAACGCCCCACTATCGATGCACTGAGCCTTTGCTTTTAGTACACCTTCTTCGGGGAACGCCTGGAGGAAAAGGGCACGAAGATAACAACACATAGCTTTAAACCGTGCAGTCTGGAGAAATTTACATGACAAAAGCAGGCTAATCTGATTTATGTATTTCTATATTTTGTGCCCAACTTAAGACACGTTTACGATCGCGCCTGCTATTCATACGATGTGTATCCACGTCACAAGGGTTGAGCTGTCGAGCGGGCTCAGCCGAAATATCAAGATGAAAATGGCGTGCGGCACCAACCGGCATGTCTTCTGAGCCATAGATGGCAATCACCCGAATTTCAAGCTGAGGTTTCTGCTGTTTAATGGTGTCTTCTTTTAAATCCCAGTGCTGAAGGAGCCGCTTCAGTATCCTGTCAAATGACTGAATATGAATGTAATCACCTGAATTAAGCGGGCCCTGGTGGGTACGGAAAGCGGCTTCATGCTCTTCATCGCCCTGCTGTTGGTATTCAACAATATCGAGTTCGTAATCTCTTTCCTGGGCATGTAGCACAGCCACCAGGTGCTGAATATAGATAGCCTCATTGCTCATATTACTTATTAAGCACAAGGCCTCCAGCCCAACGCCCTTGCCCCGGTTAATAATAATTCGCGGACGTCGCTGCCGAACATAGCCGTTATAAAGAAGCTGAGCATAGAAAACCCAAACAAACAGGGTAAGGACGCTGGCAATAGCAGAAATTGCCTGGGCGTGCTCATTGAGCCATCCCATGATTGAGATCCTTCTCAACACAATAATGAAATATCAAGCTAGCGCAACCGCGAGCAAAAGTCAGGCGGGCAGGAAGGAGGGTAGCGAAAAATAGACACAAAAAAATCGGCAAGCTGATGCTGGCCGATTGATATTTAAGCAATAACTATGAGATAACAAGTAATTGGTGCGGATGGGGAGACTCGAACTCCCACACCTTACGGCACTAGAACCTAAATCTAGCGTGTCTACCAATTCCACCACATCCGCAGAAGACGAGACGTATATTATATATATGCGGTGCAAAAGTCAACGCTATCATCCAACATAATTATTCAAAAGCATTCCAGGAGCAGTATGCGTTTAAGGTCAACGTGGCAGCAAGCAGCCCATAAGGAACTTCAAAAGGCATTACCGGGCTACTGCGCCTTTTGTTTAATGCCAGCGGGTCGAGGCTTAGGCTGGTGCCAAACTTGTTTTACTGAATTACCCTGGAACGTTTCAAGTTGCGAACAATGTGCCGAGCCCCTGGATCATCCAACACAACGACGCTGTGGGCACTGCTTGCTTGATCCGCCCGTGGTCACTCACGCCCATGCTGCTTTGCTTTTTCAAGCATCGATTAAAGAGCTGCTGCACGATTTCAAATTCAAGGCATCTCCTCGTGCTGGGATGCTGCTGGTAGAGCTTATGCTGGCGAGCATACCCGACGACCCAGGCACTGCCTTGGTAGCAGTCCCCATGCATCGCAAGCGAGCACGCGAGCGAGGGTTCAATCAAGCGCGATGGTTGGCGGAGCAACTGGCAAAGCGTACAGGCCTTGTCGTGCTGGAAGCTCAATGCAATAAGCTGGTCGCTTCCCAGCGTAGCTTAAACCGACACGAACGGGCGGCTAATTTACACGGAGCCTTCTCAATCAAAGCACCACTTCCAGCACATATAACGCTGATTGATGATGTAATCACTACCGGTGCGACCATCAATGCATTAGCGAACGTTGCCCAACAAGCAGGTGCCACACGCATCGATAGCTGGGCAGTCGCCAGGACGCCGCTGGGCTAGAGGATGATGCAAAAAAGCCAAGTGATAGCTCAGGCGATACTAAAGCCGCAAGCCGCCATCGCACTCAATAATACGCGCGCTAAAATAGTCGTTATCAAATATAAACGCGACACTTTTGGCAATATCATCCGGCTCCCCCAAGTGCTTTAACGGCACGCTTGAAGAGATCCGCTCTAACATATCAGGGCGCATGGACGCCGTCATTTCGGTCGCTATAAACCCAGGTGCCACGGTGCCGGTGCGGATACCATAGCGCGCAAGCTCTTTACCCCACGTGACGGTTAATGCATGAACGCCCGCCTTGGCGGCGGCATAGTTGCTTTGCCCCGCATTGCCAGCCCGGGAAATACTCGAAATATTGACAATCACCCCTTCATGTCCGGCCTTGATTATCTGTGTTGCCGCTTCACGGCCGCATAGAAATACGCCGGTTAGATTAACATTGAGGACTTTCTGCCAACTCTCTAGCGACATGCGCTTTTCGACCTGGCCATCACGTGCTTTTACCAGCAAGGCATCTTCGGTAATACCCGCATTATTAACGCAACCACTAATGGCACCCATGCGTTTCGCAACATCATCAAACGCCGTGATGACTGACGACTCATCGGCAACATTGACGACAAACGCTTCGGCGTGAATGCCTTGTGACTTAAGGGTTGAGACCGCTTGGTCCAACGCTTCAGCACTCCGGTCAAGCAGTGCAAGCGCGGCACCTTGCCGCCCCAAACGCTCTGCAATGGCATAGCCTAATCCCCGCGCCCCGCCCGTTACTGCAATGACTTTATCGGTTAACTGCATGCGTTACTCCTTTAGAAGCGCTGTTGTTGAATAGCTGATTTTTCGATGACGAACCTTCTACCTTGAGTTCATGCTTTACTTCCAAGCCCTGCTCTTTGCTACGAAGACCTTTCACTGCCCACCATTCTGCACTGCAGCAGTGTAAGCGCACATTCAAAATTCGAGTTTATCCAGGAGCGCACCCTTGTCAGCAAAGGGCTTTCCGGCAAAGACCTTCGGGCGCTTGTTTTTTGCATATTTGACACAATAATGAGCGATTACGCCTGTTACGGAGTCCACCATGCCTATTCTTGTTTTTATTTCCTTGTTTACCTTACTCGATTTTATTTTGCTATTTTCGATTGGTAGTCAAATAGGCTTATTAACCACCCTACTGCTCGTGCTGGCAACCGGTGTTATTGGCCTTCATCTTATTCGTAAAGAGGGTGTGGCCACCTTTTCCCGCGCCCGCCAGCGCATGCAAGCCGGCGAGCTACCGTCCAGCGAGCTCCTAACCGGCGCGGCACTTATATTCGGCGGCGCTTTACTGATGGCGCCCGGCTTTCTCTCCGACCTATTGGGCATCGCTTGCTTGCTCCCCACCGCTCGGCAGCTTATGTACAACGCATTAATGTGGCTGGGTTTAAAAACCAGAGTGAATAGCGAGCAAGCAACATCTACCAAAACGCATCGTCGTGAAGGCACGGCTTACCACGAAAATAGCCACTCCAATGCTAATACCTCACATAAAGAGACTCCCCTGGAAGGGGATTTTATTAGCCGTGATGAAACCACCCGGTGACGCTAGCCTGCATTAGCAAGAAAAAATCCAACAAAAGACACTTTTTTCACTGCCACCCCCTTGAAAGGGCTACTGAAGCCCCCACTTTTGAACCAGCATACAAATTCGGTGGCGATGGTGACATTGCCACCATTAACAACGAAGGTCGCGAACCTTCATTTCTCGATGGGACATCCTCGAGAATCTTGTTTTAGCTATCTGCCCTATACGGGCCTTGACGATACTCAGGAGAACGTGAGCATGAAAATCCGTCCTTTGCACGATCGCGTCGTTGTTCGTCGCGTGGAAGAAGAACAGAAAACTGCTGGTGGCATCGTTCTGCCAGGCAATGCACAAGAAAAGCCCACGCGTGGCGAAGTTCTTGCAGTAGGCAATGGTCGCATTCTCGATAACGGCGAAGTACGTCCGCTAGACGTTAAAGTTGGCGACAGCGTCATTTTCAAAGATGGTTTCGGCGTTGAGAAGCAAAAAATCGACGGTGAAGAAGTCTTGATCATGAGCGAAGCCGACATCCTGGCGGTCGTTGAAGGCTAATCATCGCCTCGACTACTTACTTTCACCTTTTACAATTCGATTCTAGGAAGTAACGAACATGGCAGCTAAACAAGTTAAGTTTTCTGATGACGCACGCAAACGTATGGCGCATGGCATTGACGTCCTGGCCAACGCGGTAAAAGTTACTCTAGGCCCGAAAGGCCGTAACGTTGTGCTCGACAAATCCTTTGGTGCGCCGACCGTCACTAAAGACGGTGTATCAGTTGCCAAAGAGATCGAACTGAAAGACAAGTTCGAGAACATGGGCGCACAAATGGTGAAAGAAGTTGCGTCCAAAACTTCTGACGCTGCGGGCGACGGTACTACGACAGCTACCGTACTGGCTCAAGCTATTGTTGCTGAAGGCCTGAAAGGCGTAACGGCTGGCATGAACCCGATGGACCTTAAGCGCGGCATCGACCAAGCGGTTACTGCAGCGGTTAAAGAAATCCAGGCAATGTCTGTGCCTTGCACCGATACCAAGTCTATCGCTCAGGTAGGTACTATCTCTGCCAACGGCGACAAGCGCATCGGCGAAATCATCGCTGAAGCGATGGAAAAAGTCGGTAAAGAAGGCGTTATCACTGTCGATGAAGGCCGTGGCTTCGAAGACGAGCTGGAAGTCGTAGAAGGTATGCAGTTTGACCGCGGCTACCTCTCGCCCTACTTCGTTACCAACCAGGACACCATGGCGGTTGAACTTGAAGATCCTTACATCCTGCTAGTGGATAAGAAGATCTCCAACATTCGCGAACTGCTCCCGGTACTGGAAGCCGTTGCCAAGCAAGGCAAACCGCTTGCCATCATCGCTGAAGACATCGAAGGCGAAGCGCTGGCAACATTGGTTGTGAACAACATGCGCGGCATCGTTAAAGTAGCAGCGGCCAAGGCACCTGGCTTCGGCGACCGTCGTAAAGCCATGCTGCAGGATATCGCCATCCTGACTAACGGCACCGTTATCTCTGAAGAAGTTGGCCTGACACTTGAGCAAGCGACCCTGGATCACCTGGGTACCGCCAAGCGCATGACCATGTCCAAAGAGAACACCACCATCATCGATGGCGCTGGTGCAGAGAACGATATCGAAGCACGCGTTAACCAGATCCGCGCGCAAATCGAAGACACCACTTCTGATTACGACAAAGAGAAGCTGCAAGAGCGCGTTGCCAAACTGGCAGGCGGTGTTGCCGTTATCCGCGTTGGTGCTGCTACCGAAGTAGAGATGAAAGAGAAGAAAGCTCGCGTTGAAGACGCGCTGCACTCTACTCGCGCTGCCGTAGAAGAAGGTGTTGTGCCTGGCGGCGGTACTGCGCTGGTTCGCGTAATGGCCAAAGTACAAGGCTTGACTGGCGATAACGAAGATCAGAACCACGGTATCAACATGGCGCTGCGTGCTATGCAGTCTCCGCTGCGTCAGATCGTTACCAACGCCGGTGAAGAAGCCGCTGTTGTGATCAACCGCGTTAAAGACGGCGAAGGTAACTTCGGCTACAACGCTCAAACGGGTGAGTACGGCGACCTGTTCGAAATGGGTGTTCTTGACCCGGCAAAAGTAACCCGTACTGCGCTGCAGTCTGCGGGTTCCGTGGCTGGTCTGATGATCACCACCGAGTGCATGATCGCTGACGATCCGGAAGAGAAAGAAGCTGCACCGGATATGGGTGGCATGGGCGGAATGGGTGGCATGGGCGGCATGATGTAATGCACCCCTGAGCCTACCGCTCTGACGCCTAGCGTCACCAAGAACCCCGCCTTTGCGGGGTTCTTGCCGTTTAACGCCTGCGTAATGCCCACGCGTACCCGGCGTTAAAGCGTGCTACCATCAGCGCCTTTATTAGGCAGCTTTTAGGTCATCATTACCGTGCTTTCCAATATTCGCATTGTACTCGTGCAAACCTTTCATCCTGGCAACATAGGCGCCGCCGCTCGCGCCATGAAAACCATGGGACTAACCCACCTGGTACTGGTTAACCCACGAAGCTTCCCTGATGAAGAGGCCACCCGATTGGCAGCGGGCGCGACGGATGTGCTGGAAAACGCCCGCGTGGTTACCAGCCTTGAAGAAGCGGTGCAGGATTGCGTGCAAGTGATTGGCGCAAGCGCCAGATTACGCAGCCTGCCACTTCCCCACTTTGATGAGCCGGATGAAATGGCCGAACAGGTTATTTTAAACACAGCCAATGCCCCCGTCGCACTCGTTTTTGGCCGTGAGCGTTCGGGCTTAACCAATGGCGAGATTCGCTGCTGCACGCATCAAGTCAGCATACCGGCCAACCCTGAATACGGTATTTTAAATCTTTCCCAAGCCGTACAGATCCTCGCCTACGAAACCCACCGCGCTTGGCGAAAACGTGCCGGTAACGACTTCACTTACCAGCGCCCTCTTGACGCCACCCCACCCAGCCGCGAGCAGTTTGTGCATTTCCAGGACCACTTGGGCCGCTTGATGCAGCAAAGTGGTTTTCTTACCCAGCCGCATGCGCGCACCGAAGAGCAGCTTCAGGCGCTCTTTGCACGTGCCCAGCCAAGCCGAAAAGAGCTTTCTCTGTTGCGCGGGTTATTAAGCGCCTTTGAAGCTCACTTCCCGAAGCAGCCATAACAACAAGGGCAGCCATTGGCTGCCCTTGTTGTGACTGCGATTACCGTTTTGAGTGCTTAATGGTTGCTGCCCTATAACACTATTAAAGCGTCATGGCCGCCAGCCAACCAAAGGCGATTAATGGCAGGTTGTAATGCAAAAATGTCGGTACAACGCTATCCCAAATGTGGTCGTGTTGCCCGTCCACGTTTAGGCCTGAGGTTGGCCCTAACGTCGAGTCAGATGCTGGTGAACCTGCATCACCCAATGCCGCCGCCGTACCCACCAGCGCCACCGTTGCCATGGGGGAAAAGCCAAACTGTATCGCCAAGGGTACAAAGATCGCGGCAATAATCGGAATCGTCGAGAATGATGATCCAATGCCCAGGGTAATAAAAAGCCCTACCAGCAACATCACTAACGCTGCGACACCTCGGTTATCACCAAAGATATCAAAAGCCCCCGTCACTAACGTATCGATCTCACCCGTGGATTTCATCACTTCGGCAAAACCTGACGCAGAGATCATGATAAAACCGATCAGCGCCATCATCCGCATGCCGCTGGTAAACAGGTCATCAGCTTCACGCCACTTAAAAATGCCGCCTAAGGAGAGCAAGCCAATCCCGACCAGGCCACCCAAAATCATCGACCCGCTATAAAGCTGCAAGCCAAGCGCTGCCACAATGGCAACACCAGACATTACCAACCCCAAGAGGTGAGGCTCAGCCGGTGTAGAATCCTGCTGATAAGGAGCCGCCGCCAACTCTTTATCCGCATATTCGCGATTACCGCGGTAGCTAAAGAACAGCGCCACTAATAAGCCAATGGCCATACCCCCAACAGGAATGGCCATCGCCATCGGCACCATGCCACGCGTAATCTCCAAGCCAAATGGCGTACCGGCGCTGTTTAAGTTAGCCAACAAAATATCGTTCAAGAAAATTGCGCCGAACCCAACGGGCAATAACATGTAAGGCGCGGTTAGGCCGAACGTTAATGCACAGGCTACCGCTCGACGATCCAACTTCAGACGATTCATAAGGGTAAGCAGTGGAGGAATCAGCACCGGAATAAACGCGATATGCACCGGAATCACGTTTTGCGATGCAATAGCCACTAACAATATAGCGGTGAGCAGCAGCGTTTTCACACGAGCCTGACGCGCGGCCGTTGCCTCCTTGCCCAGCATGGCAATCAATCGGTTCGCCAGCATATCGGGCAAGCCAGAACGCGAGATGGCAACCGCAAACGCACCGAGCGTTGCATAGGCCAGCGCTACTTGCGCTCCCCCGCCAACGCCGTTGTTGAAGGCCTCTAACGTTTGGTCAAGCGTAAGCCCACCCACCAGGCCACCCACCAGCGCACCTACAACCAATGCAAAAACAACTGAGACACGCACAAGAGACAGCACTACCATGACAAGCACGGCAAGAATAACTGCATTCATGAAGATTTCCAGACCGATGACAAGGTGATTAGGACGTGTACGAAAAACAAGCGAATGCCGGATGGCACACTCAAGAGCCACCATTTCGTACACAGCCTAATATCGAAGGGTGCAAATTTTAGCAGATAGCGCGCTTACAAAAAGCATCCATCAGTTATTTCTCTGCTGTTGCTAATGTTTTGGCATATAGAGGCATCTCTGTACGTTTGCTAGCCCCGCTAATGGCGTCACTGGCCGTACTGCTTTTTAGCCAACTCATGGCGGACTCGGGTGCTCTGTTCGTAAACGAGCCGTTATCCCATCTTCCAATGACGCCACTGGCGCGGCACGATACCCTGCTTGGGCGAAAAGAGCAGCGCTAAAACAAAGAAAGCGAAAGCCACTAGTACGATTGAGCCACCCGATGCCACGTTAAATACTACCGAAAGCCAAAGCCCAATAACCGCAGACAATATGCCAATAGATACTGAAATCAACAGCATTATCGTGAAGCGGTCTGTCAGCAGATGTGCTGTCGCACCTGGCGTGATTAACATGGCAACGACCAATATGATGCCGACAGTCTCAAGGCTTGCAACAATCGTCAGCGTCAGCAAAAGAATGAGGCCATAGTGAATAATCTGCGTATTAAAGCCCAATGCTTGTGCCTGCTGAGGGTCGAAGGCATAGAGCAACAAGGGCCGATAAGCGAGCCATACCGTTAAAATGGCAATGATGCTGGCAACAAAGGTCAGCATTAATGCTGAGTGTTTAACACCCAGTACATTGCCAAACAGAATGTGCATCAGATGGGTACTGGAAGCCAATTTACTGATAATGACCACACCAAGGGCGAAGGAGGCGGTAAACATCAGTCCCATCGCGGCATCTGCTTTAATTCGTGTGTTCCTTTCAATCGCCCCGATGCCTACCGAGGTCAGCGCCCCGGTAATAAACGCCCCTACAAAGAAGGGCCAGCCAAGCAAATACGCAATGGCTACCCCCGGCAGCACAGCGTGAGAAATCGCATCCCCCAGCAGCGACCAGCGCTTTAGCACGACATAACAGGAAAGCATCCCACAAATAGCGCCTACCAGCACCGAGGTGAGTAGCGCTCTTTGCATAAATGCATACTGAAAGGCGTCAGAAACGCTGTCAGGTAGCAGGTTAACTACCACCATTAACGCTGCGATTAAGCCGTTTACCAGTGCATCGCTAAACGTTTCAATCATTAATATGCTGTCAACCACGTAACTTACCCCTGCCCAGAACTATTGGAAGCCACTGGCATCGTTTGGCGATCATTGACCGTTTGCTCAATTGAACTCACTGCAAGTTCGGCCAGTTTTGTTTCGCTTAGCATCTCTTCAGGCGTACCGGTACCCCGCACAAAGCGATTAATCAGCACGACGTGATCCACATAGCGGCGAGCACCGGGCATATCATGTGTGACCATAATCACGGTTCTACCCGCTTCACGCTCGCGACGAAGTACTGACAAGATGAGCTTCTCGCTGGGCGGGTCAACGCCAGCCAGTGGCTCATCTAACAACAAAATGCTGGCCTGCTGCGCTAGCGCGCGTGCTAGCAACACACGTTTTTTTTGACCACCGGAAAGAGCGCCAATAGGTCGGTCAGCCAGGTCGAGCATATTGACTGCCACCAAAGCATCATGCACCGCTTCGCTATGTCGAGCGTGATGCCAGCGCGCAGGCAATAAGCGGCGCCATAACGCATCGCTGCGCATGTGTCCGTAGCGCCCACCCATGACGGTGTCCCATACCGAGACAGGGAAATCCCACTCAATCGCCTCGCGCTGAGCCATATACGCGATACGCCCCGCCCGACGATGCTTTGCTATGGGCTCGTCAAAGGCTTTTACGCTGCCTTGCAGCGGCTTCATGCTGCCGGTCAACACATGAAAAAGTGTCGATTTTCCCGCACCGTTAGGTCCGACAATGGCCGTCCATTTCCCAGCGGGAAATGTGAGGTGTATATCTTCCAGCACGGTTTGGCGCTGATAAGCAGCGTACAGCCCGGTTATTTCAATGGCGGCCATCGTGCTCGGTAAACTGGTTGTCATGGTGCACTACTCAACGGCTAAATACTGGCGCAGCATATCGGCGTTATGCCTCAACATGGCAAAATAGTCTCCCGCCTCGCCCTCTGGCTCGCTTAACGAGTCCACGTATAAAGGACCCGCGGTGGGAATTCCCGTATCTCTGGAAAGGCTACTAACGTAACGATCCGATGTTGTGCTTTCCCAAAAAAGCGCTGCAGGCTGGCGTGCGTTAATCAAGTCAATGATGCGCATTAACTGCTGCGGCGAGCCTTCCGTTTCGGCGTTATTCCCCCAGATACCGTCATGTTCAAAGCCATAAGTATCAGAGAAATACAAAAATGCTGCTTCGCTTGAGAGCAAAACACGACGCTCTTCCGGAATATCGCTTAGCGTCTGTTGAAGCTCCAAGTGAAGGTCTTGAAGTTCTGTCACGACGTTATCGGCACGCGCCTGAATATCCTCTGCCTGCTCTGGCAGAAGGTCTTCCAACTCATTCGCTATCACGTGAACATAGGCCATTGCCGCACGCGGGTCTGTCCACAAATGTGGGTCGACATCGCCCTGCATATCGCCAATCATAATATGTTGAGTGGGGTGTTCAGACGCTTCGGCAACGGCGACCAAGGGCACATCGCCTTGGGTAGTCGCTTCCACCTGGTGCATCCACTGCTCTAGCTGATAGCCGTTATAAAAAACAATATCGGCTTCTTCCAGAGCGGCAAAATTATTGGGTGTTAATTCCCACTCGTGCACCTCTGCATTAACAGGGCTCAGCACTGATACGTTGGCGTCGTCTCCTGCCACGCGGGCCACCAAATCGCCCAATACCGTAAACGTCGCCACAACATTAATCGGCGGCGATAGCGTCTGGGCACTGGCCGTCGTAACGCTGCCCGCCGTCGCAAGCAACAAACTTATTATCAAGCATGTTTTTCGTTGGCTCATGGACGTCCCCCGTTGTAAATTTGGTTTGCGCTAATTACAACTTTAGCTCAACAAAAAAGCATTGTGCAAATAGTTTAGCCTTGGCTAACAATTATTCTACAATATGCGCTACCATGATCCATTAGAGTTTTCCATTCACCTCGATATAGTCTGCCAATGAGTGATAACGATCAGCCGCTTCCCCATAACGCCAAATGTATGAGTAAAAGTTACTGCAATGACGCATTGCCGCCCATTGAAGAGCACACACGGCAATATGAAACCGTGCGCAATGCGCATGAAACCGAGCTAATCGAAGATTACGTTGAGCTGATCGGCGACCTGATTCGCCATCGGGGAGAAGCGCGCGCCGCCGACATCGCCAGCCGCATGGGGGTGAGTCAAGCGACCGTATCCAAGATGATCCGCCGCTTAAATGAGCTGGGACTGGTCACCAGTAAGCCTTACCGCTCCCTGTTTCTAACAGCGGAAGGCCAAAAAATGGCAGAAACATCCCGGGCACGGCACGATATAGTGCTACATTTTTTACGCGCGCTGGGCGTTAATGATCATACCGCACGCATTGATGCTGAAGGCATGGAGCATCATGTCAGCAATGAAACTCTGGCGATTATGCAGCACTTTATTGACGAACAAACAACGCGTTAATCACGACCGACAGCCTAGTGATTAACATCCCTCGCTACTCACTATCCTGAGAAGTGCTATTTAAGTAACACGGTGAGGACGTTAACTCTTGGTCTGCTCGGTCTTCTATATCCAGCGCGTCCAGCACCGCTTCACGCAGAATGGGCAAATGTGAATGGTCCAACTGACGTGAAGCCGTTAATAACGTCAGCTTACCTTGCCTGGCATAACGCATCAGCGGTAGTAACGCTTCATCCGACTCCTTTAATTCCAAACGGTAGCGGGTCTGAAAGGAAGCCTCACTAATTTTGTCCTGGTGGTAGTCACGCCTTAGAGATGATGAAGGCGCGGCATCGCGATACCATTCCGTTAGCGCCAGCGAAGCACGCTCTTTTCCACGTGGCCATAAACGGTCAACCAGGACGCGTGCTCCCTCGTCGTCTTCAAACGCTGAATAGACGCGCTTAAGCACTATTTCGTAGTTCATATGACCTCCCTGATCCGTTTTTTAACAACACCCCATTCACCCCACCCATGCTATACAGGCTACCAGGCAATTACTCTGCCCCATGTTAACGACATTAACGATGAGCAAAAATGATTAATAGCGCTCATTTTCTATCATAAACACCTTCCTTTTATTATCACGGCCCCTAGCCGAATATTCCCCATCCTTTTTAAACCCCGTACAATGCGGTGTTTGGTCCACACTTGGCAAACCATGCACCTAACCCGCTTCACGGATTACTCTATTCGCGTTTTGATTTACCTGGCAGCCAAGGGAGAAGAGCGCGCAACAATCACGGAAATTGCCGAGACATTCTCGATCTCGCGCAATCACTTGATGAAAATTGTCCAGGAACTACATCAAAAAGAGTACCTCAAAGCCATCCGTGGCAAGCATGGCGGGCTTTGGCTAAACCGGGCGCCCGAACACATTCGGTTAGGGGCGTTGGTGAGAGATACCGAGCAGGAAATGGCGCTCGTCGAGTGCTTTCGAGACGATAGCGCCTGCGTCATTACCCCCGCATGCCGCTTAAAGCCTATCCTTAACGATGCACTAGACGCCTTTTTGGGCGTTCTGGATCAATATACACTGGCCGATTTGCTGCAGGGCCAACACACCAGCCTAGCGTCACTGATGAAAATACCTGCCAAAGAACTTTAATTTTTTTTAAAGTCTCCTTCCAAATAAATAAAATCCAATACGATAAATCGCGTAACCTGGCTATTTCACCTCACGTGGAGCATGCTTGAGACTGGCATTACCAAACCACATAGTGCGCAGAAAATGTTGCATCAGGCTTCATTATTTCTGCAAACCTCGGAGCCAAACATGACCACAGCGCCCTTCTCGCCCAATCACATCATGATCCGCAAATTAGAAAATATTTTCGCGCTTACCAGTGAAGAGAAGCAGGCACTGATGGGGTTACCGATTCACACAAAAGAAATCAAGAGCAATCAAGACATTGTTAAAGTGGGCGATCAGCCAAACCAGTGCTGCTTGATGGTTGAGGGCTTTACCTGCGTCAACAAAGTATCCATTGAAGGCAAGCGCCAGATCATGGCCCTGCATGTTCCTGGCGACATCCCCGACCTGCAAAGCCTTCACTTGAGAGTAATAGATATTAATATTGCCTCTATCAGCCCCTGCAAGCTCGGCTTCATTCAGCATAAAGATCTGCATCAACTCTGTGAGCGCTATCCCAGGCTTGTCGCTGCCTTTTGGCGCGAGACACTTGTCTACGCCTCTATTTTCCGTGAATGGCTGTTAAATATTGGACAACGCGAGGCTTACTCCCGCATCGCGCATATTATCTGCGAACTCATGGTGCGCCTAAAGACAGTCGGCTTGACTGAGGGGAACACGTTCTATATGCCAACGACCCAAGCAGAAATAGCAGATGCGACAGGGATGACGCCCGTCCACGTAAACCGCGTTTTTCAGGCACTACGCGCAGATGGCTTGATCATCACCGAAAGAAGCCGGATGACCATACCGGACTGGGACAAGCTGCAGCAAGCTGGCGAGTTCGACCCACTCTACCTTCACCTTAAAAACGATGGAAACACATAGCGCTCAGCCTCCAACCGGCAGGTAGGCCGTATGATTATCACACAGCAGTAGCATTAATATAGGGCACAGTAGAACCAAGTTGATGGCGCCTCAAACGTTAATATCCACCGCAAGACCGAGTGTTAATCCGCATGCTTAATTAATGGCGGTAACAGACACTATCCACTAAATCGTTGTTTATACCTAAGGCCAATGTGAGTTTGGGCTTAGGGGGCAAATAAATCATTGGTTTACTACTTCCTGGCACGTCATTGTAAGGGATTGAAGTCGCGCCTATTGGCAGCTTCGAATATCAACAATACTCGCCAGGGAGATTTCTATATGGCTAGACCTAATGTACTGGTGTTAATGGCCGACCAACTCAACGGTACACTGTTCAAGGATGGCCCCGCCGATTTCTTGCATGCGCCTAACCTCAAGAAACTGGCCAAACGCTCGGTCAATTTCAACAATGCCTATACACCTAGCTATCTTTGCGCACCGGGGCGGGCCGCCTTCATGTCGAGCCAGTTGCCGAGCCGCACCGGGGTATATGACAACGCAGCGGAATTTCCTTCAAGCGTGCCGACATGGGCGCATCATTTGCGTCGCGCAGGTTATTCCACCTGCTTGTCAGGAAAGATGCACTTCGTCGGCCCAGATCAGCTCCACGGTTTCGAGAAACGCTTAACCACCGATGTCTACCCGGCTGATTTCGGCTGGACACCTGACTACACCAAGCCCGGGGAACGTATCGACTGGTGGTACCACAACCTGGGGTCGGTGACAGGCGCTGGCGTTGCTGAAATTTCCAATCAGATGGAATACGACGACGAAGTCGCGTTTCACGCCGAGCAGCGGCTATATGACCTGTCGCGCGGTCACGACGAGCGGCCTTGGGCGCTGTGCGTCAGTTTCACTCACCCGCACGACCCCTATGTAGCACGTCGCCAATACTGGGATTTATATAACGACTGCGAGTATCTTGAGCCCCAGCAAGGGCCCATACCCTTCGATGAGCTGGATCCGCACTCCCAGCGAATTTTCGAAGCCAACGATTACACCAAGTTCAATATCCAGCCCCAGGACGTGCGCAACGCTCGCCAGGGCTATTTCGCCAACATCTCCTATGTCGACGATAAGATCGGCGGCATTCTAGACGTGCTCGAACGCACCCGCATGCTCGACAACACGATTATCGTGGTCTGTGCTGATCACGGCGATATGCTTGGCGAAAAGGGCCTGTGGTTCAAGATGAGTCCCTATGAAGGCTCGTCGCGGGTACCGCTGATGCTGTCTGCACCGGGGATCGAACCGCGCAACGTTGAGGATCCGGTATCGATCATCGATATCAATACCACCATTGCCGACCTGGTCGGCATCGACCTTTCCTCGATCGCGCCCTATACCGATGGCCAGTCGCTGCTCCCCTTGACCAGAGGCGAGAAGCGCGACGCGCCGGTGTACATGGAATACGCCGCCGAGGCCAGTTATTCGCCAATTGTGACCATCCGCGAGGGCAAGTGGAAATTCAACTATTGCGAGATTGACCCACCGCAGCTATTCGACTTGGAGGCCGACCCGCTGGAGCAGTACAATCTGGCGGTGCATCCCGACTACGCCGAGGTGGTAGCCGACTATCAGGCCAAGGTACACAAGCAGTGGGACATGAAAGCCTTCGATGCCGACGTGCGCGCCTCCCAGGCACAGCGTCTGATCGTCTACGAAGCCCTGCGTAATGGCCACTACTATCCGTGGGACTATCAGCCGCTGCAGGACGCTTGCGAGCGTTACATGCGTAACCACATGGATCTGAACGAAGTCGAAGAAGCCCAGCGCTACCCTCGCGGCGAGTAAGCTCATGGCGACTCACCTCATCTGAGCTGAATCGGGTTTTCGGGGGGATTACACAAGCAACGCGGACGCCCGTACCTGTTGGGGTACAGGCGTTTTTGTTTCGTGCGGGACAGTAAAACTTCTCTTTGGCGGACATCGCGTCCGGCAAAGGGACTTCACGTCACTTTCCGTTGCGCATGCGGCGCAGCTCGCCGTTCAGCGCTCGGATGATGCAGTAGCACATCAGCAGCATCAAGATGGAAAATGGGATAGCCGTCGCCGTGACACCCGCTTGAAGCGCCGACAACCCACCACCGATCAGTAACACGATGGCAATCAACCCCTCTACCGTCGCCCAGAACATACGCTGAGGCCGAGGCGCTTCGATCTTGCCGCCGGCGGTGATGGTATCGATCACCAGAGAGCCGGAATCCGATGACGTCACGAAGAAGGTGAGCGCCAGAATGATCCCCAGGCTCGACATCAAACCCGTCAGCGGTAGCTCATTGAGCATGCCGAATAGGGCTAGTTCGGGACGGTAGCTATCGATCACGTACTCCTTGACCAGACTCGCGGCGGGATTGGTATAAAGCTGATCCAGTGCAATGCTGCCGAATACCCCCATCCAGATAAAGATAAAAAGGCTTGGCACGATCAGCACGCAGAGCAGAAATTCACGCACCGTACGACCCTTGGACACGCGCGCGACAAACATTCCGACAAAAGGCGCCCAGCTGACCCACCACGCCCAGTAAAACACCGACCAGTCTTGACGATAAGCGTCATCTTCACGGCCAAAGGGCGCCGAGAGCGGAATGAGTTCCGTCACATAATGGGTGATTCCCGTCCACATGCCGCTGATCGCCATCAGGGTCGGGCCAGCGAACAGCACAAAGAAGAAGAACATCACGGCCGCGATCATGTTGATCTCGGAGAGTCGCTTTACGCCCCCCTCCAGGCCACGCCACACCGATACCAGCGCCACCGCAGTGACAAGCGCAATGATGATGACCTGTGTCGTGGTATTGATGGCCATACCGAACACAAAATTCAGTCCCGCGTTGGCCTGCTGCGCGCCCAGGCCCAGTGCCGTGGCCAAGCCGAACAGGGTGGAAAACACCGCCAGGATATCGATCCAGTGCCCCCACCAGCCCCATACGCGATCCCCCAGGATAGGAAAGAAGATCGAGCGAATAGAAAACGGCAGTTTCTTGTTATAGCTGAAGATCGCGAGGGCAAGCGCCATCACCGCGTATACGGCCCAGCCGTGCAGTCCCCAGTGCAGAAACGTCCCCGCCAGCCCCATGGCCGAGGCTTCGTCAACCGCGGCCATATTTAGCGCACCGTCGGCACCAAAGGGCGAAGGAGTGCCTAAGGGCGAAGACACATTTGCATGATAAACCGGTTCCAGCACGCTGAAGAACAGCAAGGCGATCCCGATACCCGCCGTGAACAACAAAGCGAACCACGACAGGTAGCTGTGTTCCGGCCGAGCATCCGGGCCGCCTAGCCTCACTTTGCCATGGGGAAGCACGATCAGCGCCAGACAGAAGACAATGAAAAAATCCACCAGAATCATGAAGTACCAGTCCAGCGTGCGCGTCGAGAAGCCAACGATAGATTGGAACAGCTCCCCTGCCTGCGCCGGGAACATCAGGGTCAACACAATGAAAATCAACGAGGCGAGTGCGGACAGGACAAAGACGCGGTTATGAATGTCAAAACCGATGGGCCCCATACTTCCCTGGATGTTGTCCTGCCCTACAACATAATCCGTCTGCATGTCGCTGTCGTCGTACGTCGACGAGGCCCGTTTATTTAATAAGCCCATACGCTGTATCTCCTTATTGTAGTGATTGATTTATCATTGTTCTCGCTTGGGCACTGAAGACTGGCTGCAAAGCGAAATGGCTTGCTGCTCGAAGCGTTGTTATGTAGAAAAACGTCATGCAGGAAAACCCTGGCAATGCCTCTCATGAAGTAATGCACCCAGGCAGCTAGCCTCTGCCGGCGCTCCCGGGGGATTCCCCTCACTCTTATGCTCTAGCACCCCTCTCACCGAGACAACGGCTACGAATAGTCAGTTGACCTGAGTGGCGCGCCAGGAGGCTGGCTTATCTCTAACTGGGGTGCTTTCATGCAGAAACCTCTCAGGCAGGGGCTGCCAATGCTAAAACAATTCATCTAGTCGTCGTGAGTCCATGCACAATGACGTGCTTGTCGCTAACAGACCAATGATTTATTCGCTACCTGAGCCCAAGCACACATTGGCCTTAGGCATCACCGCTACTGAGTTCTTCAAAGCCTTGGATGGATATAAGAAAATGCATGCCATCGCATAAGATAAAGGCGCTACTCGCTTAGTTGCTTAATCGCCATGTTCCCAGTAGTCATAGCACGCGTGCTGATCACAACCCGTCAAGGAAGACTCAACAATGCGAGTACAGCTTGTTTTAAAACTAGCAAATTTGTAGAGGTTTTTTACACGAGGGTGACGGAGCTTGCGCTAAACATGACAACACCCCATTTCGTAGGATTACTACAAAAACAGGTTATGTCACGATAAGCCGCAAATTATGTCATTTTGGCTGGAATTTATGTCACAACAGGCTGGAAACGACAGAAATGGAGGCGGCCCCAAAAGCCACATCCCGGCACACGCAGCCACCACTACCGTTGCTCCCTTCCGGGCCTGGCGGGGTTTGCAGTTTAGCGTTGCGGGAGGACCTAAGGGGCCACCATAGCAATACACTTGGATATCCGTGTACTGCGGCGCTGATTTTGGTGGCTACGCCCTGATTTGAACAGGGGACCCCATCATTATGAGTGATGTGCTCTAACCAGCTGAGCTACGTAGCCTTTCCGACATCAGCGGGTGCAGATTATGCCTATTCTCGAAACAAAAGGCAAGCCGAAAACAGGCCTACCTTTCAATGAGACAATGACAAATTTACAGAGCGGCCTGAACTGCTGGCAGTGCAGGCTCACCATCCCGGGTTGTCACACCCTCAAGCCACGCGGCTAATAAATCGTCGTGCTCTTTTAAATAACGATTGGCGGCAACGCGAGGGCCGACACCCTCATTCATAATGGCGCCCATTAACTGGTTTTCCATTTCCAGCGTAAACGTCATATTACCAAGTAACGTACCCACGTTCGGGCACGCTTCGACAAACCCGGCGCGCGTATTGGTGTGCACCGTGGCGCCACCCAAATCAGGCCCAAAGTAATCATCCGCATCGGATAAGTAGGCCATATCAAAGTTGGTATTCATGGGATGCGGCTCCCACCCCAGAAAGACCATCCACTCTTCATTGGGGGCGCGTGTTGTCAATTCTGAAAGCATGCCAGCTTCACTGGAATCCACCACCTGCCAATCGCCCAGGTCGTAGGCATTATCATCAATCATTTGCTGGATAAGCTCATTGCCATCGTTACCCGCCTCGATGCCATGCACGCGATGGTTAAATCGATCAGCGTGAGCCGCTAAATCATTCACAGAGGTAACACCTGCATCGTACACGTATTGCGGTACAGCCAGCGTGTATTTGGCACCTTCCAAATTGACAATTAACCGCTCAACATCGCCACTCTCAATATACGGGTCGCTGATGGACGCCATAGAGGGCATCCAGTTGCCTAGAAAAACATCAAAATCATTGTTACGCATGCCCGCATAGGCAATCGGCACTGACACCGTATCGACGGTTGGCGTATAGCCTAGCGCCTCCAGCACTTCGCTGGCCAACGCCGTCGTCGCGGTAATATCGGTCCAGCCCACCTCGGCAAAACGCACACGCGAACACTCATCGGCTTGGGCCATCATGGGCATAGCAGCCCCCAACACCAATGCGCTTAATCCCACCACCTGGACACGTTTCATTACAACTCCCCTTCTATTTTACGTAAATGGGCATGTTTATTCCTTTAACGCCAAGCGCAGCAACATGCACCAGCGTTTATTGATTGAACGTTCAATAAACAACTACTAAGATATACAGATAATCATGACTAACCGTATGTTTCAAGTTAGGCATTCAACGTCATCAGGAGACAGCTGTGCCAAAGCTGGGAATGGAACCGATACGCCGCCAGCAGTTAATCAACGCCACCATGGCGGCCATTGACGAAGTGGGGTTGGCAGAAGCAACCATTATGCGGATTGCCCGTCACGCGGGCGTCTCTGCAGGCATCATCAGTCACTACTTTGGCGGGAAAGATGGCCTTCTTGAAGCCACTATGCGCCAGATCTTGACTGACCTTAGTGACGCTATTTCTGCGCGACGCAGGGCGTTGAACGATGACTCACCTAAAGCGCACATCAGCGCGATTATCGAAGGCAACTTCGATCGCACTCAAGTGACCGGCCCAGCGGCTAAAACATGGCTTGCCTTTTGGGCCAGCAGCATGCACAAGCCGATGCTTCAGCGCCTGCAAAATGTGAACGATAGACGCCTTTACGCCAATTTATGTTGTCAGTTTCGACGCGTGCTCCCCCACGTTGAGGCACGCAATGCGGCCCGTGGGTTGGCCGCCATGATTGATGGTTTATGGCTACGCGGTGCATTAACACCCGAAGGGCTTGATGCCGACAAAGCCCGCCATCTAGCGCTCCACTATCTTGATCAACTCTTGGCCCATCACAAATATCAACACTCAGCACCCGCTCATTAAGGTTATAAAGGAGATCAACATGTCCGCTCAAGATGTACAGCCTCTCTATATTGATGGTCGCCCGGTCGCTGCCACGTCAGGTACTACTTTTACCGTTACTAACCCATTTGATGGCAGCCTGCTTGCGACACTTGGCCAAGCAAGCCAACAGGACGTTGACGCAGCCGTTGAAGCGGCCCAGCGTGGCCAGCGCGAATGGGCTGCCATGACCGGCATGGAGCGCGCCCGTATTATGCAGCGCGCGGTTGCGTTGCTGCGTGAGCGCAATGACGAGCTGGCAGCGCTCGAGACCCGCAACACCGGTAAGCCGATTAGCGAAACAGCAAGTGTCGACATCGTGACGGGCGCTGATGCGATTGAGTACTTCGCAGGGCTGGCCCCCGCTATTCAAGGTAGCCAAATTCCACTGCGCGAAAGCTCCTTTGTGTATACCCGCCGCGAGCCGCTGGGCGTCATTGGCGCCATCGGCGCGTGGAACTACCCCCTTCAAATCGCCTGCTGGAAAGCCGCGCCAGCGCTGGCGGCAGGTAATGCCGTTGTCTTTAAACCCAGTGAAGTGACACCGCTGAGCGCAATTAAACTGGCTGAGATATTTACCGAAGCTGGCCTGCCAGACGGTGTTTTCAACGTGGTGCAAGGCGATGGCGACGTAGGCGCGATGCTGACGGCACACCCGAGCATTGCCAAAGTGTCGTTTACCGGTGAAGCAGGTACCGGCAAAAAAGTGATGGCCGCAGCCGCTAGCTCATCGCTTAAAGACGTCACGATGGAACTGGGTGGAAAATCACCGCTGATCATCTTTGCCGATGCGGACCTGGACCGCGCCGCCGATGCGGCCATGATGGCCAATTTCTACTCCAGTGGCCAAGTTTGCACCAACGGTACGCGGGTGTTTATCGAACGCAGTGTGAAAGACGCATTTGAAGCCAAGCTGGTGGAGCGTGTTAAGCGCATCAAAGCAGGCGACCCTATGGACCCTGGCGTTAATTTTGGTCCTCTGGTCAGTTTTGAGCACCAGGCAAAGGTGCTTTCCTATATTGCCTTGGGTAAACAGCAAGGCGCCCGCCTGCTGGTGGGGGGTGATGAGTGGAAAAGCGGCGACTGGGCCAACGGCGCTTGGGCAGCACCTACCGTATTTACCGATTGCACAGATGATATGCGCATTGTGCAGGAAGAAATTTTCGGCCCGGTGATGTCGGTGCTGGCCTTTGATGATGAAGCTGACGTCATTCGTCGCGCCAACGACACCCGGTATGGCTTGGCAGCCGGCGTATTTAGCGAAAGCTTAAACCGCGCACATCGCGTTATTCATCAGTTGGAAGCGGGTATTTGCTGGATGAATACGTGGGGTGAATCGCCTTCTGAAATGCCGGTTGGCGGTTATAAAGAGTCGGGTATTGGCCGTGAAAATGGTATCGATACGCTTAACCACTATACCCAAACCAAGTCGGTACAAATCGAGATGGGCCCCTTTGAGTCGGTGTTTTAAAGCGAAACAGCAAACACGCCAGCTATTCTACTCTCTCAAGGTGTAACTATGCCGCAACCGCATGAATTTGATTACATTATTATCGGCGCGGGCTCAGCGGGAAGCGTGCTGGCTATGCGTTTAACGGAAGACAGCGACGTCCGCGTTCTCTTGTTAGAGGCCGGCGGGCCGGATTACCGGCTTGATTTCCGTACCCAAATGCCAGCAGCCCTCGCCTTTCCACTTCAGGGAAAGCGTTACAACTGGGCATTTGAAACGGACCCGGAACCGCATATGGATGGCCGCCGCATGGAGTGCGGGCGCGGGAAAGGGTTGGGCGGTTCTTCGTTGATTAATGGCATGTGCTATATCCGCGGCAATGCACTGGATTACGATAACTGGGCTCAACAGCCAGGCTTGGAAGATTGGGATTACTTAAGCTGCCTACCCTACTTTAAAAAGTCAGAAACCCGCGACACCGGGGCCAATGACTACCACGGTGGTAGCGGCCCGGTCAGCATCACTACTCCCAAAAACGGTAACAACCCGCTGTATCGCATCTTTATTGAAGCAGGCAAACAGGCAGGCTACCCGGAAACAGATGATGTTAACGGCTATCAGCAAGAAGGCTTTGGCCCCATGGACCGGTTCGTTACGCCCAAGGGGCGACGCGCCTCTACCGCCCGGGGTTACTTGGACACCGCCAAACAGCGCACCAACCTGACCATAGAAACCCACGCCGTTACCGACATCATTGAGTTTGACGGCAAGCGCGCTGTGGGTGTGCGCTACGAGCGCAAAGGGCAACAGCAGACCGCCCGCGCCAAGCGGGAAGTGCTGCTGTGTGGTGGTGCTATTGCGTCACCTCAAATTTTGCAGCGCTCGGGCATCGGCCATCCTGAAGTGCTCGAGCCGCTAGGCATCAAGACCGTTCATGCCCTGCCGGGTGTCGGCGAAAACCTGCAAGACCACTTAGAGATGTACATTCAGTACGCATGTAAAGAACCCATCTCGCTCTACCCCGCTCTAAAATGGTACAACCAGCCCATGATAGGCGCTGAGTGGCTACTCAAGGGTACGGGTATTGGCGCCAGCAACCAGTTTGAAGCGTGTGCGTTTATTCGCAGCCGTGATGAGGAAGAGTGGCCCAACCTGCAGTATCACTTTTTACCCATCGCGATTAGCTATAATGGCAAAAGCGCGGTTCAAGCGCATGGCTTTCAAGCGCACGTGGGCTCGATGCGCTCCAAAAGCCGAGGCCGCATTCGGCTAGCCTCAAAAGACCCGCACGCGGCACCCAGTATTTTGTTCAACTACATGTCGCATGAAAAAGATTGGGAAGAGTTCCGTGATGCCATTCGCTTAACGCGCAACATTATCGAACAACCCGCATTCGATAAGTACCGAGGCCGTGAAATTTCCCTAGGGCCTGATGTACAAAGCGATGAAGCGCTGGATCAGTTTATTAAGGCAAACGCGGAAACGGCGTATCACCCCTGTGGCAGTTGCCGTATGGGAGACGATACGCTGGCCGTGACAGATGGCCAGGGTCGCGTTCATGGCGTAGAAGGTTTAAGGGTGGTTGACGCCTCACTGTTCCCTCTAATTCCTACCGGCAACCTGAATGCACCAACCATCATGCTGGCCGAAAAGATTGCCGACCACATTCGTGGACACGAACCGCTGCCTCGCGCGCAAGTTACCTATTTTGTAGCTAACGGCGCGCCTGCCCAACATGGGTGAATGGCGTTTTCACACGTGAATCCCCGTTCATCCAAGCGCCACGGCTAACTGCCGTGGCTTTTTTTTACTAAGCTACTATTAATAAGCAGGATAAAAAGACGTAACGACTTGCGCGGGATAGCGTACGTCTGCCAATATTCAAACATCTGTTCGAATGCCTATGGCTTGCGTTCTAATCATCACTTCAAGCGTTACACACGACGGCAAGGCTGCATTGATGGATCAGACATCAACGTTCTGAGCCAAGCGCATGCAGACCAGAACTGGACAGTGCCTAATAATACATGGAGACGTTCTATGCTCACCCTACTACTGATTATCCTGGCCGTGGTTGGCCTGCTGATTATTATGCGCCGCGAAGCAGGCGCCCCAGCAGCCCTGACACTGTTGGGTATATTAGGGCTTGTTGGCCTACTCTTTGACGCCGCCGTTATAGGCGTATTGCTGCTAATCGCTGCTCTGGTCGTTGCTGTGACGGGCCTTGAAGCAGTGCGCAAACAGTGGCTGACACCGCGGATTTTTAAAATTTTCAAAAAGGTCGCGCCAAAGGTCTCCGCCACCGAGCGCACGGCGCTAGAAGCCGGTAGCGTTTCCTGGGACGGGGAGCTTTTCTCCGGTAAGCCACAGTGGAATAAGCTGCTAGCTTACAAGGATGAAGGCCTGCGCGAAGATGAACAGGCTTTTCTTGATAACCAGTGCGCTAAAGCGGCTGGCATGTGTAACGCATGGGACATTGCTCAAGAGCGTGCCGACCTGCCCCAGCAGTTATGGGACTACCTGAAAAAAGAAGGCTTCTTTGGGATGATTATTCCCAAGGAGTACGGTGGCCTGGGTTTCTCAGCAAAAGCCCAATCCATGGCACTGCAAAAACTCTCCGCTAACGAAACGTTAATGGTGACCGTTGGGGTGCCCAACTCCCTCGGCCCGGGCGAGCTGCTGCTTAAATACGGTACTGAGGAACAGAAAGACCACTACCTGCCCCGTTTGGCCGATGGCCGCGAAATCCCCTGCTTCGGCCTAACAGGCCCGCGGGCGGGCTCTGACGCAACGTCATTGCCTGATACTGGCGTAGTGTGTAAAGAGATTATTAATGGAAAAGAGACGCTGGGCCTGCGCCTGACGTTTGAAAAACGCTGGATCACGCTGGCTCCCATTGCCACGGTTGTAGGTTTAGCCTTCCGTTTATTCGACCCTGAAAAGCTGCTGGGCGACGAAGAAGACCGAGGCATTACCTTAGCGCTCATTCCTCGCGATACGAAAGGCATGGACATTGGCCGCCGCCATCACCCCATCGGCAGCCCGTTCATGAACGGCCCGATTAAAGGCGTGGATGTCTTTGTCCCGCTGGATACCATCATCGGCGGGCAGGAGATGATTGGCCAAGGCTGGCGCATGCTGGTTGAGTGCCTATCGATTGGTCGTTGTATCACGCTGCCCTCCGGCGCGACCGGCACCGCCCGCTACGCACTGGGCTGGAGCGGTGGCTTTACGCGTGTTCGTCGTCAGTTCAACGTGCCTGTCGCCGAAATGGAAGGCGTTCAAGAACCGCTGGCACGTATGGCAGCGATGGCTTATATCTCCCAGGCAACCGTTTATCAAACGGCTAACCTGATTGATCATGGTGAGAAACCGGCGGTTCCTTCAGCGATTTTGAAGAGCCAACTGACCGAGTTTCAACGTGATTTGTTAAGCGATGCGATGGATGTGCATGGCGGTAAAGCGGTCACATTGGGCCCACGTAACTACTTAGGTATTGGCTATAGCGCCAACCCGGTAGCGATTACCGTTGAAGGCGCCAACATCATGACGCGCAACCTGATGATCTTTGGTCAAGGGGCGATCCGCTGTCACCCCTACGTGCTGGAAGAGCTGGCCGCCAAGGATGCCAACGACATCAACGCGTTTGATAAAGCCTTCTTCAGCCATGCGGGCCTGATTTTTGGTAACGCCGCACGTGCGTTCACCATGGGGCTAGGGTTTGGCAAAGAACGCGTGCCGTTTGACGGGCCAGCCGCGGCTTATGCGCAAGATATTGCCCGCCTCTCGGCAGGCTTTGGGCTATGTGCGGATGCCGCCATGGCAAGCCTGGGTTCCGCGCTGAAAAAACGCGAAATGCTCTCTGCCCGTTTGGGTGATGTGCTCTCTAACCTGTATCTCGCATCCATGGTGCTCAAACAGTGGCAAGCAGGTGACAAAGTGGAAGGCGAAGACGCCCTGCTTCACTACAGCTGCCGTTTCCTGCTGCATCGTGCAGAACAAGCCTTTGTGGAGATTTTCGACAACTTGCCTAATCGGGCACTCGGCCGTGTGCTTAACGCCGTGGTAATGCCAACCGGCCGCCGTTGGGATAAACCCCATGACGATTTGGCACGCGACATTGCTAAACGGGTTTCCACCCACACTGCGTTGCGTACCAAACTGCTTTCCAACACCTGGGATACCGACGACGGCGAACAACCCAACCCATTGGCGCGCTACAACGCACTGTTGGTTGATTATGACCGTGCTGAAGCCATTTATCGCACGGTTAACAAAGCCTACGCCAAAGGTGAGCTGCCTCAAACGGCCCTTCACCCTGAAGCTCGGGTTGAGGTAGCGTTTGAGAAAGGCCTGCTTAGTGAAGAAGAAACGATCTTTATGCGCGAATTCGAAAAGAACGTGCTGGAGATGCTAACGGTCGATGACTTTGCCTACGATGCGTTTGCAAAGAATAAAAGCACGCTCATTAACCATAATGCTACGCAGGCAGCGCCAATTAATCCTGAGGAAGCCCACGTCGAATAACACATCCTGGCAACAGGATTGCCATAAGCCGGCTCCACGATGGAGCCGGTTTTTTTATAGGCGCTCAATGTTCGTTTTCAAACTTGAAAGATCGCAAACGATCACATATTCTTCATAAATGAAAATAACTGTGTTTTGCTTTGGTTATCAAACCTAATTTCCCATTAATGAGGCTATCATGACCCTGCGTGAACAAAACGTTAGTCAATTGACAAGTGCCACCTTTGACGCGCTGGTAATTGGTGGCGGTATTAATGGCGCAGCCAGCGCGGCGGCACTGGCAGGCAAAGGTGCCAAAGTCGCCTTGATTGATCGTGGCGACTTTGCAGGCAGCACCAGCATGCACTCCTCCAACCTGGTGTGGGGGGGCATCAAGTATATGGAAAGCAATGACTTTGGCCTGGTGCGTAAACTCTGTAAAAGCCGCAATCATCTGATCAAGAGTTACCCTTCCACGGTTGAGGAAATACGCTTTCTCACCACGATTACCAAAGGGTTTCGCCACTCCCCTCGCTATCTGTGGGCAGGCACCTGGCTTTACTGGTTAATGGGTAATGGTTTTACCAAAACGCCCCGCCTGCTTTCGCCAAAAAATATCAAGCAAGAAGAGTCGATCATTAATGTCGATACATCGGTGGGCGGCTTTGAGTATTCGGATGCCTACCTGCACGACAATGATGCTCGGTTTGTGTTTAATTTTATCCGCCACGCGCTCGATTTCGGTGCGACAGCCGCCAACTATGTGGAGTCGCTGGGTGCTGAGCGCAAAGATGGTGTCTGGGTAACGAAAGCCCGCAACACCATGGATGGCAGCACGTTTGAGATACGAGCCAAGGTATTGATTAACGCGGCTGGCCCGTGGGTAGATCATCACAACAAGCTGACCAACCAGCAGACATCGCACCAGCACCTTTACTCAAAGGGCATCCACTTAATCGTGCCGCAGTTAACAGAGTCAAAGCGTGTACTGGCGTTTTTTGCTGATGATGGGCGGCTTTTCTTTGTTATCCCCATGGGCAACCGTACCTGTATCGGCACTACCGATACGCACATGGACCACCCTGATGCGGTAGTGACCGATGAAGACGTAAGCTTCGTGCTGGAGAACATTAACAAGCGCTTAACGCTTGAGAAGCCCCTGACACCTGACGATATTATTTCAACACGCTGTGGCGTACGCCCCTTGGCCGTCGAGGCCAACCAAGGCAGTGACCGTGACTTCCTGCAGCTTTCACGCAAGCACATTATTGATACACATGACGATACGGCACATATCAGTATCTTTGGTGGCAAGCTCACCGACTGCTTAAACGTCGGCGATGAAATTGCGGATGCGGTAACCCAGCTAGGCGTGACGTTAACCAACCCCAGGTTCCAGTGGTACGGCGAACCTGCTGATTCTGTTAAACAGCAATTTATGGCTCAGGCCGAGCGTATCGGCCTTGATGCGATGACGCCCAGCACCTCTTCAGAGCTACTTACAAAACGCCTGTGGCGCCGCTACGCGGATAAAGCGTTTGCGATGCTTGAAAAAATCGAAGCAGACCATGACCAGGCCGCCTTGCTTATTGAAGGTACCGAATATATTCGCGTTGAGCTTGAACACGCCCGCGATTATGAAATGATCACTGAACTGGAAGATTTCCTGCGCCGCCGGGCCAAAATATCGCTTGTGGTGCGTCATGAGCAGCTACGCCACTCTGAAGGGCTTAAAGAGGCTTGCTGGATGCTTTTCGGTGACCAGGCCGATGAACGATTTAATGCCTACTTCGAAAATAATTCTGGCGAGGCAATTCAACAAGCAATGGCAGACGCCTAGTGCTTGCTAAAAGCACATAACCAAACGGACATAATCAAACGGACATAACCCAATTATCGTGCTAAAAAAGCTCCCTTAAAATTTTTAAGGGAGCTTTGTGTACATCCACCACCAAGGCTTCTAAGCGTTTAACGCCTTACTCCTCGTTGGCAACCTGTAGCTGCGAGTCGCCTGCCAACACTTCATCCCAGGCTTCATCCAGCGTACAGCCAGACCGACTATCGAGCGTATCGATCACTTCCACGGCACATTGAAGCGATCTCGGGCTATCTTTAAGCGCAAGTACCAGTTTAGCCAGGTCCTGCTTGCTAAATGTACTGGCAATCTGGTTAGCTTGTTGGCTTAGTTCAATACAGTTCATATTCAGTACCTCATGGTATGGTCATCCGTTACCGGTCTCACAAAGGGCTTTCGTTGGCAAAGCCAGCCGCCCTATACGTATGGTGGCATTGCTACTCATGCCAGGTCGGATAAGCACCTGGTTCGGTGACTGCGAACGGTCAAACAAACAGATAAAATCTTCGCTCTTTAGCGCCTGCTGTATGCACGCACAAAGGTTATATGGCAAGGTATAGTGCGATGTGTCGGGGTAACGAGGCATCACTCCATCCCATGCCCTGACTATGGTTCATGAACGATCAGCCAACAATGCATCATTGGACGCACGCCCCGTTGTAGCTTGACTACATTGGCCGCCACCCAGGGTTAAACGTGTTAAAAGCTTACAACAAGAAGAGAATCAAGAAGTGCACGCAGCCACCTTACGATGGCTACGTGATGGCCTTATTCGCCGGAACGTACGCGCGACACGGCATCCAGCCAGCCTTGGTACAGCTGCTCGCGAGACGCATCCTCCATGGTCGGCATAAAGCTCTTTTCACAGTCCCAGAGCTGTTCAATTTCTTCCAAAGAGTCATACCAGCCTAAGCGTAAGCCTGCCAGGTACGCTGCTCCCAGTGCAGTAGTTTCTAAAATAGTGGGACGATCCACCTCAACATCCAGCATGTCGGACAAAAACTGCATCAGCCAGCTGTTTTTAACCATGCCGCCATCCACACGCAGTTTGCTTGGTGTGGCGTCCATATCGTCGTTCATGCAGTGCTGTAAATCGCGAGTTTGATAACAGACTGCCTGCAAGCCTGCCGCAACGATTTCTGCAATACCGGTATCCCGTGTCAGGCCAAAGATTGCTCCCCGCGCTTTAGGGTCCCAGTGCGGCGCCCCAAGCCCCGTAAAGGCAGGTACCAAATAGACGCTATGGCCCAGTCGGGTCTCCTTGGCAAGCGCCTCAGTTTCAGCCGCATCCGCAAACAGGTTCAAGCCATCCCGCAGCCACTGTACGGTTGCACCTGCGACAAAAATACTGCCTTCCAGCGCATAGGTAGGCTTACCGTTAAGCCGATAGCCGATGGTGGTCAGCAAGCGATTACGCGAAAGCGCGGGCGTGTCACCGGTGTTTACAATCATAAAGCAGCCGGTGCCGTAGGTGCTTTTACCCATACCTGGCGTAAAGCATGCCTGCCCTACTAGCGCTGCCTGCTGATCGCCCGCCACACCAGCAATCGGTAGCTCAGCCCCTAACCACTCTGCCTCCATCATGCCAAAATCATCGCTGGAGTCTTTCACACTGGGCAGCAGGTTGGCAGGTATGTTGAACAGCGCCAGCAAATCCTCATCCCATTGCTGGGTGTGTATGTTAAAGAGCGCCGTGCGTGAGGCATTGGTGGCATCGGTGACATGCTGCTTACCGTTTGTCAGCTGCCAAATCAGAAAGCTATCTACGGTGCCAAATGCCAGCTCGCCACGCTCAGCACGTTCACGGGCACCCTCCACGTTCTCAAGCAACCATGCCAGTTTCGTCGCCGAAAAATAGGGATCAATTAACAGGCCGGTTTTTGCTTGAACGCTATCAGTATGCCCAGCTTCACGCAGCGTTTGGCAGGTATCAGACGTTCGCCGATCCTGCCATACGATCGCGTTATAAAGTGGCTTACCTGTTGCGCGGTCCCACAGCAGCGTGGTTTCGCGCTGATTGGTAATACCCACACCCGCCACTTGACCTGCAGAAATACTGGCCTTCACCAGCACTTCTTTACAGGTCGCAACTACTGATTCCCAAATATCTTCAGGATCATGCTCAATCCAGCCATCACGGGGAAAGTGCTGGGTAAACTCTTGCTGGGCAACGGCCGCAATTTCCCCTTGTCGGTTAAACAAGATGGCACGGGAGCTGGTGGTACCTTGATCAATAGAAAGTAGATAACGGGACATTAGATGTTCGCTTTGAGGTGAATATTTTCGCTTTATTATGAATAAGGCTACGCTAAGCCTTATTGATGCTCAAGTACGAAAATACCTCTACAAAGCAGCCTTGGCCCGTTTAGGCGATATAGAGCGCCACATCATATTGGGTTAGCAACTGCTGGATAGACTCGGGAGGCTTACGGTCAGTGAACAACGCATCCAGCTGGGAAAGATTCCCCTGGCGTACCACAGGGTTGCGATGGAACTTAGAGTAATCCGCGGCTAGATACACGCGTCGCGAATTAGCAATGATCGCTTGGGCCACACGTACTTCCTGGTAATCGAACTCCAGCAAAGAGCCATCTTCATCAATACCGCTAATACCAATAATGCCGTAGTCGACCTTAAACTGATTAATAAAGTCGATGGTGGCTTCACCGATGATGCCGCCATCCCGAGAGCGCACCTGGCCACCCGCAATGATGACGTTAAAGTCTTCTTTATGCTGCAAAATAGCGGCAACGTTCAGGTTGTTGGTGATCACTTCCAACCCTTGATGCTCCAGCAATGCCTGGGCAATGATTTCATTGCTGGTACCAATATTGATAAACAGCGATGAGTGATTAGGAATATGCTGCGCCAGACAATGAGCAATACGCTCTTTCTCTTCAAGATGGAGTGTTTTACGTGTGCTGTAGGCCGTATTAACGGTGCTTGACTCAATTCCCACGCCACCATGCACCCGCCTCACTCGGCCCTCATTCGCCAACGTATTGAGATCGCGCCGAATCGTTTGAGGCGTTACTGCGAAATGATCAGTCAGTTGCTCAATGCTCATATAACCGTGCTGACGAACCAGCTCGACAATCGCATCCTGACGGTATTGTTGATTCATAGGCTTAGCCTGTTCACTTTTATTTATCGCCAAGCGTAATAGGGTAACAAAATCTGATAGCCCTGATCCACACGACGAAGCTCAACAAAGCTCGGTGGCCCACGGCGGGGCCACCGAGCACTATCTTTTGCTGTCGTTACTTACAGCGGCCATACCCACAAAATAACCGGCAGGGCAACCACCAGCACAACGATCGAAAGCGGCAAACCTAGCTTCCAATAATCACCAAACCGATAGCCGCCTGGCCCCAGCACCAGTGTATTGGACTGATGGCCGATGGGGGTTAAAAACGCGCATGAAGCACTCACCGCGACCACCATTAAAAACGGATCAAGAGAGACATTAAAGCCTTGGGCTAAACTGGCGGAAATCGGTGCCATTAACAATGCGGCGGCGGCATTATTGACCACATTTGAAAGTAGCATGGTGAGCACGAAAAGGCCGATTAAGGAAATAAAGATGGGCCACTGCGCGCCAAACTCTAGCAAGATGTTCGCTACGATTGTGGCTCCACCGCTTGTTTCCAAGGCTTCCCCTACGGGTATCATGGCGGCTAACAGTACAATGACAGGGCCATCAATGGCCTGGTAGCCATCCCGCAGTGGCAATACCCCAATTAATAGCGAAATAAGCGCGGCACAGCCCATTGCGACCGCTGCGGGCAGAAGGTCCAGCAACATCGCGACAATGGCCAGCGCAAAAATCCCAATTGAGATAACCAACTTACGCGGCTGGCCTAACTGCAGCTCCCGATTAGCCAACGGCAAACAGCCTAAGGTAGAAAGGCTATCGCTAATTTCGTTCTCGCTGCCCTGAAGCAGTAGTACATCGCCGGTTTGAAAACGAATATCTCGCAAGCGCTGTTTCAAACGACTACCGTCACGAGCAACCGCTACCAGATGTAGACCAAACTGTTGATTTAATCGCAGCTGTCGGACACTGCGATTATTCATCATCGAATCATTACGCACGACCGCTTCGATCAGTTGCAGCCCTTCGGTATCCACCGGCTGCCGGCCCTCATTGCTGTCTGCTTCGCCCTCATCCTCTTTTGAGGCATCTTCATCCTTCTCCTCAGGCTCCGCAACCGCACTCAACCCTACTTTATCTTCAAGCAGCTTTAGATCATCCGGGCCCGCCTCAAGCAGTAAAATATCACCCTCTTGCAAGATCCCATGAAAGGAGTAGCCCGCCCGACGATTATCGTCGCGCACTACGGCCAATACAGGAATGGTTTCCTCAAGTTCATCGCGTAACTGCGGTAGCGTTAAGCCGTTGGCTTTAGAGTCCTTGGTGACGTTAAGCTCTACCAGATAATTGGCGGTATCAAACATCTCTTCAGTTGATGACTTCGCATTGCGTTTAGGTGTTAAGCGCCAGCCAATTAACACGATAAACACAAGGCCTACAACAGCTACCGCAACCCCGACAGGGGAAAAGCTGAACATGCCAAAATTTTCTCCGGTTACACTGCCACGGTAGCTGGAGATAATAATATTGGGCGGTGTGCCAATCAGGGTGGTTAAGCCCCCCAGCAACGAACCAAACGCGAGCGGCATTAAAAGCAGGGAAGGAGACGTGTTATGTTCGCGGGCAAGCCGCATGGCAACGGGTAGCAATAGCGCTAACGCCCCCACATTATTCATAATGCCGGACAACACCACCACGGTTCCTACTAGCGCTAAAAGCTGGAGTATCAGCCGGTCACCCACCTTGAGCACTTGGTTGGAGATAATATCCACTACGCCAGAACGCTCAAAGCCACGGCTTAACACCAGCACGGCAGCCACCGTAATGACGGCGGGATGACCAAACCCGGCAAACGCTGAATCAGCCGGAACAAGCCCTAGCATCACCGATGCAAAAAGCGCCGTTAATGCCACTAAATCATAGCGAAAACGCCCCCATACGAACGCTACCAACGTTAATCCCAGCACGATAAATATCAGTGTGCTGGGTGCCAAGCCGATTGCTTCCATCGCCATGCGAATCATCTCCTGTAACGCTACCCGGCCTGCTTACCCCTTCCGGCTTGCCTTTGTAAACCACAACCCATGTAAAGAATGAGAAGAACCTTCACACATTAGACGGTATCTATACAGCCGTATAGCGTGTGCAAACGTTAGAGAATAGCCGACCGGCTGGAACTGCTGATAAAGCCGCATGGGGACGACACATTGGCTGCGCTTCCCAGAACGGTAATCTGAAAAAGGTACAAATAAGCAGTAAAGAGGAGCTAGTCTGAAAACTAGAATCAACAAAAGCCGCGTTTGCGGCTTTTGTTGCTCGCTACCGATCAGGGCAGCAGTACGGTTGAACCGGTTGTTTTACGGTTCTGGAGTGCATCCTGGGCTTTACCCGCATCGGCCAGCGGGTAGCGGTTGGCAACATCAATTTTGATTTTGCCACTCTCGATCATGCTAAAGAAATCTTTGCACATCATTTCCAGGCGCTCGCGCGTGTCGGCATAACCGTTCAAGCTGGGGCGGGTAACAAATAACGACCCTTTCTGATTCAAAATTCCAATATTAACGCCATCAACCGGGCCGGAGGCATTACCGAAGCTGACCATTAACGCGCGAGGCTTCAGGCAGTTTAACGACATATCCCACGTGTCCTTGCCCACCGAATCATAAACCACATCACACATTTCGCCGTTAGTAAGCTCGCGGACGCGTTCAACAACGTCTTCTTCGGTGTAATTAATGGTCGCCCATGCGCCATTTGCCAGCGCCAAGTCGGCTTTCTCTTTAGAGCTAACCGTACCAATCAACTTCACACCTAACGCCTTGGCCCACTGGCAGGCAATCGAGCCTACACCACCCGCTGCGGCATGGAACAAGATGGTCTCGCCACCTTTGAGTTCATGCGTTTGACGTAACAGATACTGCACGGTTAAGCCTTTCAGCATGCTCGCCGCTGCGGTTTCAAAATCGATGAAGTCAGGCAGTTTGACGACTTTTTCAGCCGGCAGCGTATGATGCGCCGCATACGCGCCTAACGGGCCTTGCGCATAGGCAACGCGGTCCCCAACACTTAGATGAGTCACCCCTTCGCCAACCGCATCAACAATACCCGCGCCTTCAGTACCCAAGCCCGCAGGCAGCGACGGTGCTGGGTAAAGACCGGTACGAAAATAAATATCAATAAAGTTGAGGCCAACGGCTTTATTGGCGACCCGCACTTCACCTGACTTGGGCGCTGCCGGAGTAACCGTCGCTACTTCAAGTACCTCAGAACCGCCGGTACGGGCAAACTCGATACGCTGAGACATATAAACTCCTTGTACTTTATTTTGACAAACAGACATTTTGTAAACGAGCTAATGGCTATCCAAACGCTTTAGGCGTCAGAAATCAAGCCGTTAGTTCTAAGCGAGCGGCATTCACTGCGATTGACCTGACACGCTGATGTCACTTGCGCATGCTAGACTGATTTTACTCAATCTGTGACGCCTTATGGATGTGCGATGACCCACCCTGCTATTACCCTCCCTACCCTAATTGCTCACCGCGGCTATTCCGCCGCCGCCCCTGAAAACACGCTAGCCGCCGTACGAGCCGCGTATGAGGCAGGTGCCCGCTGGGTTGAGCTGGATGTTCAATTACTGGGCGACGGCACCCCCGTGATTTGGCATGACGCAGAAGTGGACCGTTGCTCTGATGGTCGGGGGAACCTCAACACGCTCACTTGGCCACAGGCCAACGTTCTGGATGTCGGCAGTTGGTTTGGCGATGCCTTTGCGGGTGAAAAAATGGCCAGCCTGGAGGCCATGCTGGCGCTGCTCAATGAGCTGGAGATGGGCGTCAATATGGAAATAAAAGTCAATAAAGGCCGCAACCCAATCGAATTGGTTAATCGCGTACTACCAGACATGCGCGATGCCCTATCGCCAGAGCGCCTGATTGTGTCTTCGTTTGATGTAGATGCACTTAAACATTGCCGCACATTGGCGCCAAAAGAAGAGCTGGCGCTGGGAGTCTTGTTTGGCAACACGCCCAGGGAGTGGCGCGCCCTCTGCGAGTCGGTTGATGCGTTCAGCATTCACCCCCACTGGCCACGCTTAAAGCGCGACCAGGCCGATGCCATGCACCAAGCGGGCTATCAACTGTTGTGTTACACCGCGAATGACCCAAGCGCTTTTAATAACCGATGGGAATGGGGCATTGCTAGCGTGATTACCGACGAACCTGCTATTTTTAAACGTTTTTTGGATAACCAGCGTTCAAAATAGAGTCATCAAGGGGATGTCATGGAATACAAGGGGGGTTCATGAAATACATAGGTGCACACGTTAGCGCAGCGGGCGGAGCTGACCAGGCCGTGCAACGTGCGGTGGAAATAGGCGCTAATGCCTTTGCTCTATTCACTAAAAACCAGCGCCAGTGGAAAGGCAAGCCGTTAACCGATAAGGCAATTGAGGCTTTTAAAGCCGCTTGTCGCCAGCATGGCTTTGGCCCAGAGCAAATTCTTCCCCACGATAGCTACCTGATTAACCTGGGGCACCCGGAAGCCGAGGGGCTTGAGAAATCCCGTGCGGCTTTTTTGGATGAAATGCAGCGCTGCGAACAACTAGGCCTGACGCTACTTAACTTTCACCCTGGCAGCCATCTAAACAAAATCAGCGAGGCGGATTGCTTAAAACGTATTGCGGAATCGGTTAACGAAGCGCTGGTGCATACCCAAGGCGTGACGGCCGTTATCGAGAACACCGCTGGGCAAGGCACTAACCTTGGCTGGCACTTCGAGCACTTGGCGGAAATCATTCGCCATGTCGATGACAAGTCACGCGTTGGCGTATGTATCGATACCTGCCATGCGTTTGCGGCGGGGTATGACTTACGAACCGCCGAAGCGACACAGGCAACCTTAAATGAGCTTGGCAGCATCGTAGGCTTTGAGTATCTGCGCGGCATGCATTTAAACGATGCCAAAAGTGCGTTTGCCAGCCGGGTTGACCGCCACCACAGCTTGGGAAAAGGCAATATTGGCCTGCCTGCCTTTACCACCATCATGCAGGATGCCCGCATTGATGGAATCCCCATGATTTTAGAAACCGTAGAGCCTGACATCTGGCCTGAAGAAATCAGCTGGCTGCGCACTCAAGCAGAAGAGGCCGCCCCCGGCAAATAGTGAATCACATCATGAAAGCGTAAGCGCGTGGCCGTGGCATTGCGCATTGCGTGGGGGCGGTCAGCAAAAAAGCGCAGCCCCTCGCCTACCTTTAGCGTTTGCCAACGGTCATCAATGCGCAGCTCCATCTCCCCTTCAACCACCACAATATGTTCTACCACGCCCTCGGCATGCGGCGCTGACTCGCTGATCGCGCCGGGCGCCAGCTCAATCATGAACATTTCAAAGCCCAACAATGGATCATAAGGGAAAATCAGCCGTGCCTGCATGCCTGCACTGTCATCTCCCCATACCGACTCTCCGCTATCCCGGCGTAGCTCACCCTGAACCGGTTTTTGGCTGTCGAATAGGGTAGAAAACGACACTCGAAAGCCACTGGCGATTTTCCACAGCGTTGATACGGTCGGGCTCGACTCACCACGCTCGATTTGCCCTAGCATGGCTTTGCTTACGCCTGTTTCAGCCGCTGTGCGGTCCAGGCTCCAGCCCTGTTTATTACGTAGCTGCTTAACCGTGTTGGCTATATGTTCAGCAATGGTGTGAACTTCACTCGCCATAGGTCTCCCCTTTAACGCCATAAAAGAAGTTTACTGGCTCACTCGTCAAAGCGACACACGCATTTAATCGGCACCGCGATGAGTGTCTGTCCGTGCTTATAATTACTTTCACTTCGCCAGCCCTTCGGGCCGGCATGTTCTGTTGCTTTTTTTAGCCACGTATCGCCGCCCAAGCTCTTGAACAAGAGTTCCTTAAACGGCGCATATCTCTTTAGGGTAAGGCCTTCTTAATGGCGTTGTGCGCTATAGCGCACGGTGGTAGCCTACACAACTGTGCGCTATAACGCACATTTAATAATAAGCGTTAGCGAGGAGATACCATGGAGGCGCCATCCAGCGAAGAGCATGCCACCTCGCCACGGCCACACTACTCGGCCTGGCGGGACGTTAGCCTATCAACGGTGACGGCTGGGTTTGTTGCCGTCGTCATTGGCTATACCAGTTCAGCGGCGATTATTTTTCAAGCCGCAGAGGCTAGCGGCGCATCTGCAGCGCAAATCAGTTCCTGGCTCTGGGCGCTGGGAATTGGCATGGGCGTTACCTCCTTCGGGCTTTCGCTGCGCTACCGCATGCCGATGCTAACCGCCTGGTCGACGCCAGGCGCCGCCTTTCTGGCCACTAGTTTGTCGGGTATTCCGCTTGATGAAGCCATTGGCGCTTTTCTATTCTCAGCGCTGCTTATTACGCTATGCGGCGTAACGGGGCTGTTTGATCGCTTAATGCGCTATATACCAGGTGCGATAGCAGCCGCCATGTTGGCTGGCATTCTGCTGCGCTTTGGGCTGGGGCTGTTTAACGTTATCGAGACACAGTGGCTAATCCCACTCGTTATGCTGGCCGCCTGGATAGCAGGCCGTCGCTTATGGCCCACCCTTGCGGTACCCGGCGTGCTCGTCACCGGGCTGGGGCTTGCATTTGTGCAAGGGCAAATCAATTTAAACGATATTCCATTGACTCCGGCCATGCCCGTTTTTACTGCGCCGGCATTCTCCTTAACGACCCTGATTGGCGTGGGCATTCCACTTTTTATCATTACCATGGCGACCCAAAATCTACCGGGCGTGGCGGTTTTACGCGCAGCAGGCTATCAACCTGACAGCTCACCGCTTATCAGTTGGACAGGCGGCGCAAGCCTGCTGCTTGCGCCATTTGGTGGCTTTGCGCTCAATATGGCGGCGATCAGTGCCGCTGTCTGCATAGGCCCTGATGCCCACGCTGATCCACGGCGCCGCTACACGGCTGGCATGGCCGCTGGCATTTTTTATACCATTATGGGGATTTTTGGCGCGACGGTGACCGGCGTGTTTAACGCCCTACCCAGCGCACTGGTGATTGCCCTGGCGGGTATCGCGCTGCTTGGCACACTGGCAGGCGGGCTAGCCAGTGCCTTTGCCGATAGCCGACATCGTGATGCCGCCATCGTCACTTTCTTGTTGACCGGTTCAGGCATTACGCTACTGGGTATTGCTGGGCCATTTTGGGGGTTAATCGCGGGTTTAATCACCTTAAAGCTGACGGCGCCCAACCAATAACTAATCATTAATAACCAACAACCAATAAAAAACGAGATCCCCAAGCAGGCTTACAGTACAGCCCTAGGATCTCGTTTTTTTCAATGAAGGTTTGTTGATGTAGGGCTTTAAACGTTACATCGTCGCCAGGCGCTCTTCATCCATCACACCCGACATCCGCACCATTGCCAGCGCTTCTTCAAGGTTGCTCATTTCTTCAATCATTACCAGCTCACTTTCCAGGCTAACCGGCTGGCCCGCCTTGTCGGACAACAACTTTTCAAGTGACGCCAGGTTCAAGTCACGATCAAGGTGTAGAACATCGACAGAAGCGCTGTTATTACTGGGCAGGTAGATCGTGCCATTTGAAAAGTCGACCGCGTAGGCAATAACACCGGGGACAATGAAAAACAGAAGCCCCACACCATTGGCAATGGCCACTACCGGGTCAATTTGGCCGCTTAATTGGCCTTTCCGCTCTGGATGAAACAGGGTACCGCAACCAGTCAATGCAATAATGGAGGCGCCCACAACGGCTCCCGATAACCAACGGCGTACAGTTTGCTTCATCAAGATTCTCTCAAAAATTTAAAACAGCGCGCAGGCAAAAAGGTAGCTTTAAAAGATAGCTTTACAGAAAAACTGCCCGCGAGCACATGTGAAAACGCGTTCATATTAACACAAACAGCCCCCTGGATGACGGGCATGCTGATGGCAGTATTTTGCCGCGCTAACCGCTAAGCCGTACAATAGCCTCATTCAACGCTAAACCAGCGGCTTTTATACTATCAAGGAATGCTATCTCCCATGCGCGCCAGCCAATTATTAATCGCTACGTTAAAAGAAACCCCGGCCGACGCCGAAGTCATTAGCCATCAGTTGATGTTGCGTGCCGGGATGATTCGCCGCCTGACCTCTGGCCTGTACACCTGGCTCCCTCTGGGTCTGCGTACACTGCGTAAAGTAGAAGCGATTGTTCGCGAAGAAATGAACCGTGCCGGTGGTCAGGAAGTACTGATGCCCGCCGTTCAGCCGGCAGAACTATGGCAGGAGTCTGGTCGCTGGGAGCAGTACGGCCCTGAATTACTACGCGTAAAAGACCGCCATGATCGTGACTACTGCGTAGGCCCGACCCATGAAGAAGTCATTACGGACCTGGTGCGCAAAGAGATAGCAAGCTATAAGCAGCTGCCGATTAACTTCTACCAGATCCAAACCAAATTCCGTGATGAGATCCGCCCACGCTTTGGAGTGATGCGCTCGCGCGAGTTCATCATGAAAGATGCCTACTCTTTCCATTTGGATGAAGCGTCGCTGCAAGAGACGTACCAGACCATGTACGACGCCTACACGCGAATTTTTACCCGTTTGGGGCTGGACTTCCGCCCGGTGATTGCGGATAACGGCTCTATCGGCGGCACCGGCTCTCACGAATTCCATGTACTGGCAAGCTCCGGCGAAGACGATATCGTGTTCTCGAATGCGTCTGACTACGCCGCCAACATGGAAAAAGCCGAAGCCTTACCGGCACCGTTAGGTAGCGATGTACAGCGCGCAGCGCCCAGTGAAGAAATGCGCGTTGTAGAGACGCCCAACGCCAAAACCATCGCAGCACTGGTTGAACAGTTTAAGCTGCCTATCGAAAAAACCGTAAAAACATTGATGGTTCATGCTGCTGAAGGCGGATTGATTACGCTGTTGGTGCGCGGCGACCACGAGCTTAATGAAGTCAAGGCAGAAAACCTTCCTCAGGTAGCGACGCCGCTCACCATGGCAAACGAAGAAGAAATTCGTGCTGCTGTAGGTGCGGGGCCTGGCTCACTAGGTCCTATCGGCCTTAAAATGCCGGTCATCATTGACCGCAGCGTTGCCTTGATGAGTGACTTTGGCGCGGGCGCGAATATTGATGGCAAGCACTATTTTGGCATTAACTGGGAGCGCGACGTTGCCCTGCCCCAGGTCGCCGATTTACGTAAAGTGGTTGAAGGCGACCCGTCACCGGATGGTGAAGGCACGCTGTCGATCAAGCGCGGTATTGAAGTCGGCCACGTGTTCCAGCTGGGTCAAAAATACTCTGAAGCCATGAATGCGAGCGTGCTGGGCGACAACGGCAAAACCAGCCATCCATGGATGGGCTGCTACGGCATTGGCATTACTCGTGTGGTGGCGGCAGCGATTGAACAAAACCACGACGAGTCCGGTATTATTTGGCCTAACGCGATTGCACCTTTCCAGGTCGCGCTGGTGCCCATGAATGCGCATAAATCCCAGCGCGTTCGCGAAGAATCAGAGCGTCTTTACCAAGCGTTAACAGCCGCAGGTCTGGATGTACTGCTTGATGACCGTGATACACGCCCAGGCGTTAAGTTTGCTGATTTGGAACTGATGGGCGTTCCTCATCGTTTGGTAATTGGCGACCGTAGCCTGGACAACGGCGAGCTTGAATACAAGGGCCGCCGTGACAGTGAAGCGACCATGATTCCAGCAGATGACATTGTCGATTTCCTGCTCGAAAAAGCCAGCGTACACCCCACGGCTCAGTAAAGCAGTATCTCGTCCCGCCGCCGTGTCTCAACACGGCGGTGATCCTCTCGACTTCAACCGCACAGGCTTAGCAACGCTTGTACGTACTCATCGCTATGTCGCAGACAAAAAAAACCGGCCCAGTGGGCCGGTAAAAAGGAAGCTTACTTCTTAAAGTAAACCCCCTCCCCTGACGCAAGGCTTAGCAGGCGTTTGCTTGCGTGGCATGCTGCATCAACAACGGGCGTCGCCACGCGCCTACTAACCAAGAAAATGAGTGACAATACTCGCATTTTGGTCACTGGCACACCGCTTGGGACTCTCCCGTCTAAAGCGGCTTCTGTGCACTAACTGGTCATCATCTTATCGAGCCGCAGTATATCAGTCTCTGACCTGGGTCAAATTTTAAGAAGGTGCCACGAACCTTTTTGAGCCATTTTAATACAGCCCTTAAACACCCACGCTGAGACGCGCTTAACGCAGCTCAACTTAAAGCACTTTACGATCCTCTACCTTGGCATGCTCAGTTCCCGGTGGAAGCGGATGCCCTTTTGCCAGTTCCGCCCGCGTTGCTTCACGCTGCTCCAGAATGTTTACCTGGTAGCTCAGCGTACGCCCTGCCAACGGATGATTGGTATCTACGGTAACTCGGTCTCCTGCCACGCTCACTACCGTTACAATTTGCGGCCCGGCCTCACCTTCGGTTTGAAAGCGGCTGCCCGGCGTTAAGTCAGCGTTACCAAACGAGCCACGGCCGACTTCCTGTACCAGGCCTTCATTGCGCAGGCCATAGGCCTCTTCAGGTAAAAGCATCACTGTTACTTCATCACCGGCCTTTAGGCCAGCTAATGCGCGCTCAAGCCCAGGCACGATATTGTCGTGGCCATGCAGATACTCAAGGGGCTTATTGCGGGCGCGTGAATCATCCAATACCTGCTCACTGTTATCGCTTAAAACATCGCTAAGCACATAGTGCAACGTAACGACCTGATGTGCCGTGATCGACATGGAAAACTCCTCTCCGGTAAGCTATCAACATTGTCATAAACATTGATGCAGTTTATCACTTGGCTCAAGCCAACGTCTTTTCTGGAGTTGAACGATATGCCCACCCCTTTACCCCGGCGTAGCTGGCTAGCCGCGCTGGCGATTTACTTTCGGGCACCTGTTATTACCATGCTGTTTCTGGGGTTTTCCGCGGGCTTACCGTTCTTACTGGTTTTTTCTACGCTGTCGGCCTGGCTACGTAGCGACGGGATTGACGTCGCCGCTATCGGCTTTTTCGCGTGGATAGGAATGCTCTACTCGATCAAGTTTTTCTGGGCGCCCGTGGTAGACAGGCTCGCCCTGCCGGTCCTCACGCGCATGTTCGGGCAGCGACGGGGCTGGATGCTGCTGGCCCAAGCGATGATTGCAGCGGGGCTTGTGGGTCTTGCAGGCGTTAATCCCCAAGGCAATCTTGGCGTGGTAGCCGCGTTTGCGCTGCTGGTGGCGTTTGGCTCAGCTACCCAGGATATTGCGATTGATGCCTACCGCATTGAGTCCGCCGATGACGACGTCCAGGCCGCCATGGCGTCTACCTACATTATCGGCTACCGGGGTGGCCTGCTGGCCGCAGGCGCCGGGGCGCTCTATGTAGCGTCAGCCATTTCCTGGGACGTGGCCTACTTAACCATGGCGGCGCTCGTCGGTGTGGGTGTCCTCACCGTGCTGATTCGCCCTGAGCCCAAGCGGGCGTCGCTCTCGGTGCAGTTAATTCATGAACCTAAAGTACGTGCGTTTATTCGCGCTAGCCGTGGCCAACCTAAAGTGCTACGCCGCATGGGCGCCTGGTTTATCGGCGCCATCGTATGCCCCTTTACCGATTTCTTTCGTCGTTATGGGGTAAAAGCGCTGGGCATTCTGGTATTCATTGCAGTGTTTAGAATAAGCGATCTTGCCATGGCGTCGATGGCTAATCCGCTCTATATCGACCTTGGCTTTTCACTGGCAACGATTGCCAATGTGACCAATATCTTCGGTATTGCCATGAGTATTGGCGGCGGTCTTCTGGGCGGGTTACTGGTCGCACGTTACGGTATTGGGCCGGTGCTGATACTGGGGGCCGTTGCCGCCACCTTCACCAATTTGCTGTTCTCGGTACTTGCATTGATCGGCAATCAGGTCCCCATGCTGGTGGTCACCATCATCGGCGATAACCTGGCCAATGGATTGGCAAGCGCCGTGTTTATTGCGTTTCTCTCCACGCTCACGTCGCGTGCATATACGGCAACGCAGTACGCGTTGTTTTCATCATTGATGACGCTACCGGGGAAGTTTTTAAGCGGCTTTGGCGGGCTAGTGGTTAGCGCCCAAGGGTATGTCACGTTCTTTATCGTTGCTACGTTGCTGGGGTTACCCGCCATTCTGCTGGCTATCTGGATTAGCCGCGACAAGCAGCTGGTGCCCACCCCACAGCCGCGTTGAGCGGCTGTGGGAAGAGTAAGCTTTCGTACATAAGAAGAGGGTTAGCGGTGGCTATCCAGCCACTCAAGCGCACCTGGCGTGGTACGCCACTGATCACGCATCAGCGTACGGTACTGCCACGCCTCAGCACGTGAACCTGGCTCCACCTGGCCATCGGCATAGGGGGTCGCTGGGCGCGGTTTTTCCGCACAGATCATCTCAAGCGCATGACGATTATGCGCGGTGACGTCGCCAAGCGCCCGTTCGGCCGCCTCATGCTCGTTTAAGCGGTAAAGCGCCAACGTGCGCCCCATGAGTAACCCCAGCACCAGTGAGCCATCATCGTCTTCCGACTCCTCAGTGAGTGCCAGCGCTTCCTGGTTGCGGTCATCGCGCAGTAGCTGGTCAAGCACCAACTCTTTAAGGCCCAGGCTATCCTCTTGGTCGATGGCTAACAACTCTTCAGCCAGCTCCCGTGAATGCTGGCGTGCGCCGCGCTCCATGCCGACCACTAGCGCCAACCCTGTACGCAGCAGCATGGCATTGTCAGCATCATCCCAGCACAGGCTGCCGTTGCCTGCGGCTCGGGCTTGTTCCAGCCAGCGTGAAAGACGCACCGCCAGTGGTTCCAGCAGGGTTGGCGCCATCCACGGAAGGCTTCCAAAACGGCTGGTAAGCGCGAGAGTGACATCCTGAACGACCTGAGGCGCATCCAGCCACTCAGGGTGTGCGCAGAGCGCTGACATCCACTCCTCTGCATTGCCCCACGGGTCATCGCGAAAGCCCAAGGCCACCTCTTCATCGACCATTACCTGGAACTGCTCATGCCAAGCGGCGAACAAGGTCGCTTCACGGGCGGTGGTCACATACTGCAAATGGCCGCTTTCCGGGTCGCTGCTAATATCAAGTTTGGGCGCTGTAGGAAGGACAGCAAGCAGTGTTTGCAGGGATACCAGCGGCGTGGCCAGATCCTCTTCCGCGCTTAACAGCTGATCCGCAAGCGTTGCCCCAGGGTTATCAGCAAGTGCCGCAAGAAAATCCAACTGCTCTTCGTCAAGATCCCCTTGGCGCACCAGACGCCGATACCAGAAATTAGCCCGCGCCTTGGCTTCTTCTTCATGGCCTTCATGAAGCAGCAACATCGCCTCAATATACGCAAGTGTGGGCGAATCAGGCAGGGCCTGCTGGGCTTTGACAAAGGCTGCCCGAGCGCTGTCCAAATCATCATTATCCAAATGCATTAAACAGAGCCGTTCAAGGGCAACACCGCGTAAAAACAGCGGCCCGCGCTCCATCACTTCATCCAGAAGGTCTGCCCGTTTGCGGGTAAAGCCACGCTCCTGATAGATATCCAGCAGGATTTCAAAGGCGGGCTCGGCTTGCTCTGGCAACCTCGACCAGTCACTACCATCAAACAGTGACTCCAGAATCTGCATCGCCCGGCCCGTTTGGCCGCTTTCGGCGGCAATAAGCCCCGCTTCCAGCAGTGCTTGGGGCGGCGCTTGGCGGCTCTCCAACGCAGACTTCAGCGTAGCGCCCTTCCATTCACGCAGCGACAACATCCACATCATCTGCTCTGGAATGTCGGTGGGGAAATCAACGCGATAACAGCACTGCTTATACTTGCGCCCAGAGTCACACCAGCAAGCCTCATTACGTCCTGGCGTCGCCAGCGGTTCACTGGCAAAATCCAGCCTGGCCAACGGCGCTTGTGACCATAAAATAGGGGCCAGCGCCTGGGCGGTGGCGACATCACCGTTAAATGACTTGGCGCCTTCATCGCGCACCCAAGTCATAAAGTCGGGATAGTGTTCTTGCTGCCTGATTGCCGAGAGTGCCCCGGAGGCAAATCCCAGCAGCTGATCGACCCATACCGCTAGCATTGCCGTCTCCACTGTGTTTAAAAGCGCAATAGCTTACCATGAAGGTGGGCATGGCCGCAGCGGTGAACTGCTTATAGGTGGCTTGGGCGCTAAAGCAACGGCGCAGTCCGTGCGTGCATATCCAGCCGCGCTTTTAAACGCACCAGATTCCAGTAGTGGCCATTCAATGCTCGCGAGAGAAGCAGCGTATCCGCGGGAGGCTGCAAGCGGTCCATCGCCGCCCACACTTTGGGCGACAGCTCACGCAGGCGGCGGTGTACGCGCACATCGCTGAAATCCTGCTCCCCCGGTTCAAACAGTGGAGAAATACTTTCAGCAGCCTCGCGGTAGAGCGCCAGCGGTGCGCCTTGACCTTGACGGCCACCCAAGTTGACGAGTGCGTCATCCATGGCCATGGGGTCGTGATCAAGCGTGGCGCTGAGCAATTGCATCATCGCCTCAATTCGCGCTTCGGGCACCGCAATCACAGCACCAAAATCGTAAATAATCAGCCGACCTTGCTCATCTGCCGCGAAATTGCCGGCATGCGGGTCGGCATGCAGCTCGCCGTGGGTAAACAGCTCCTGGGTAATCCAGTCGGCAAGCGTAGTGGCCACCTTCTGGCGCACTGTATCATCGGCGCTTTCCAGCTCACGTAGCGGCGTACCGGGCACGTAAGACATGGCCAGAACATGTTGGCCCGAAAGCTCAAACAGCGGCCTGGGTATGATGATTCGCGAATCACTCTGGTAGCGCTCTCGGTACCGCGCCAGGGCGTTTGCTTCTGCCTGATAATCCAGCTCATCGCGAAGCCCCGCCGCCAGCTCTTCAAACAGCGCATCCAGGCGCGCCTGAGGCACCTTGAACCAACGGCCCAGCCCGATAATGCGCCGCACCTGTTTTAAATCACTTTCCAGTACATCCGCCAAACCGGGGTACTGCACTTTCAGCACCACCGTTTTGCCCTCAAGGGTGACTGCCTTGTGCACCTGGCCCATGGAAGCGCTGGCAAAAGGCCGCTCTTCAATTTCGGTAAAATACTCATGGATATCGCCGTACTGAAGCACCAAGGCTTCATGGATACGCGGCCAAGGCATCGGCTCTGCCTGGCGCTGCAAGCGCGCCAGCTCATCGGCTAAATCGGGCGGCAACAGGTCGTCCCACTGCGACATCATTTGAGCAAGCTTCATTGCCGGGCCTTTAAGCTCGGAAAGCCCTTCGAACAGCGCCTCACCTAACGCACGCCAATCCGCCTGGCCGCCCAAGCGCGTTTTAAGCAGCGCACCACCCGTGCGTGCGCCCAGGCCCACTAACCTGCGTGTTCTACCGCGTTCGCGCATATCAATCCCCACTGCCCTGCCCTATAAGTCACCGCTACTGTTACCATAGGCGCATTTCGAACAGACGTTAAGGCCACGCTTCGCATGCGCTTGATTATTGCCGAAAAACCCAGCCTTGCCCGGGCCATTGCTGAAGCGCTGCCGGGAAGCTCCAAACGCCAGGAAGGCGCTATTGTGTGCGGTGATACCACCGTAACCTGGTGTTTGGGCCACCTGCTTGAGCAGTCCCCACCCGAGGCTTACGACCCCGCCGATAAACAGTGGCGGCTGGACCGTTTGCCCATTGTGCCTGGCACCTGGAAGCTGGCACCGCGTTATAAAGCGCGTGGGCAGCTAGCGGTGATTCGCAAGTTAATCAAGCAGGCCACTGATGTTGTTCATGCTGGCGACCCGGACCGAGAAGGCCAGCTACTGGTGCAGGAAGTGATCGAGCACCTGAAGTACCGCGGCCCGGTTCAACGCCTGTTAATCAGCGATTTGAACCGCCCAGCGGTCAGTCGCGCCCTCGCCAAACTGCGCTCCAATCAGGAGTTCCAGCCGCTTTTTCAGGCAGCGCAAGCGCGTTCACGCGCTGACTGGCTGTATGGCATCAACTTGACCCGTGCCTGGACGCTCACCGGCCGCCAAGCGGGCCACGATGGTGTACTTTCCGTTGGCCGTGTGCAAACACCGGTACTCGGGCTGATTGTGCGCCGAGATAACGCCATTCGAGATTTCAGGCCGCATCCGTTCTACCCGCTCTGGGTGGACTTACAGGTTGAAAAAGGCCAACTACGCGCTTGGTGGGCACCCAAGGAACACCAGCCGCTGGATGATCAAGGCCGCTTGATTGATCGCACACCCGCTGATGCACTGGCCGCCCAATTGCCGGGTGCAACCGGCCAGCTCACCAGGCTCGACCAGCAGGAAAAACGTCAGGCGCCGCCGCTGCCCTACTCGCTTTCCGCACTTCAGGTAGATGCCGCCCGACGCTTTGGGCTTTCCGCACAAATGGTGCTGGATATTTGCCAGCGCCTTTACGAGCAGCACAAGCTGATCACCTACCCGCGCTCCGACTGTCGCTATCTGCCCGAAGAGCACTTGGCCCTTGCCCAGCGCAGTTTAACCGGCGCCTGCCAAAATGATGACACGCTCAGGCAATGGCTGAATGGTGCCGATTTCTCGCTGCGCTCAAAGGCGTGGAACGACAAGCAGGTGGGTGCCCACCACGCCTTGGCGCCTACCGGAAAGCCTGCTGATTTCAGCCAGCTCTCGGCCACTGAAGGCCACGTGTTTCGGTTGGTGGTGCGCAACGTCATGGCCCAGTTCTATCGCCCTTTGCGCACCTTTGAAGTGAAAGCCGAGTTCACGCTGTTAAACGAGGCGTTCCGTGCCCGCGGCCAAAGTATTCTCGACCCTGGCTGGAAACCGCTTTTCACCACGAAAGAAGAATCACCGCCGCTGCCACCGCTTGCCCAAAATGAACACTGCAAAGCACTGGGTGCAGGCATAGAGGAAAAGGAAACCCGCCCACCCGAGCCGTTTACCGATGCCAGCCTAATCAAGGCGATGATGAACATCGGCCGCTACGTGGATGACCCGAACGTTCGCAAGACCTTACGGGACACCGATGGCCTGGGTACCGAAGCCACCCGCGCCGGTATCATCGAAACCCTGGTACAGCGCGGCTACCTGGTGCGCCAACAAAAAGCCCTACGTGCCACCAAACTGGGGAGCGCGTTAATCGCCGCTCTACCCAGCGCCGTCAGCACGCCGGAACGCACCGCCCTTTGGGAGCAGCGCCTGCGGGCCATTTCTGAACAACAGGATGATGCGGGCGCTTTTCAGCAGGCCCTGCTGGAAGACCTTCGCGCCCTGCTTCATCAAAGCGATGCGGAAAAGCTCAGGCTGAGTTTGCAAACGGCTCAGGGTGCAGCGGGTAGCCCGGCAAAGCCAAGGAAAAGCACTAAAACCAAACGCGCCAGCTATGTGAAACGCAAACCTGCCAAGCAACGCTGACTGGGGTTTCAACTTTGGCGACGCCAGCAAGTTAATGAAACACGGCCCCCAACACCTATAAGACACCTTGTTACACTAAAGCCTGTCATGCCCTTTTTTTTATTAGAGCTAGGCCCCGATTTCATTATCGCCTGAACAGAAAGTTCACGTACGCCATGGATGCTACGCATTGTAAGAAACTGCTTGCGCTCGACCAGTCCAACACCCCCGACGAAGCTGCCGCTTGAATCTTCAAGCGCGATCAGACAAAGTGTCACCACATATAAACAAGTGGTGACACTTTGTCTGAATCCTGCTCCGCCCGATCTTTTCGGACTCAACTTCAAACCCTGTTCCGCCAGCAAGGCGGTAAGCTTCGCCTGAGTGAGGCCCTGACACTGGGTATCAGCCGGTACCAGTTCTATCGCCTTCGTGATGAAGGGCTGATTGAGCCGGTCAGCCGTGGCCTCTATCGACTGGCGGACCTTCCCCCGATTGATAATCCAGATTTGGTGGCCACCGCCACCCGTTTTCCCCATGCCGTGCTCTGCTTGATTTCGGCGCTAGACTGGCACGGCATTACCACCCAGATTCCTCACCAAGTGCATCTAGCGGTGGAACGGGATGCCCGTCTGCCGGTTCTGGATTATCCGCCGGTGGCCGGTTATCGGTTCTCAGGGCAGGCCTTCAGCACAGGCATCGAGCAGGTAGAAGTAGATGACATCACGCTACAGGTCTACAACCCGGAGAAAACCCTGGCGGACTGCTTTAAGTTCCGTAACCGTATCGGCATGGATGTGGTGCTGGAGGCGCTTGAGCTCTACCGCAACCGTAAAACATTCCGGCCTGGGAAACTGATGGAATACGCCAGCATCTGCCGCGTTGCGAAGGTGATGGCGCCCTATGTAGAGGCCAGGCTTTGAGCGGAATCACTCAGTCAACGAACCAACAAGATGACAGGAGACTACGGTGGCCAAAAACATCGCCGCGTCTGTGCGCCAGAAGTTGCTGAATAAATCCCGAGAAGAAAAACGCCCCTTCCAAGAGTTACTACAGTACTTCGCTATGGAGCGGTTTCTTTACCGGCTTAGCCAATCGACTCATAACCGCAGTTTTACGCTAAAGGGTGCCCTACTGCTTTGGGTTATGCAGGGGCCGGACATTCGGCCGACGCGTGATATCGATATGCTGGGTCAAACAAGCAATCGCCCAGATGCCATTCTGGCCCAAGTGAGCGATGTGTTGGCTACGGGCGTAATGGATGATGGATTATCGTTTGACTTAAATACGCTAAAAGCCGAAACCATTACCGAAGACGCCGACTATCAAGGGATTAGGGTGACGTTTACCGGATTTCTCGATAATGCCAAAATCCCCATGCAATTGGATATTGGTTTTGGCGACATTATTTTTCCGCTGCCTTCTTGGCAGACATTTCCCGGCCTACTAGGCTTCCCTACCGACAGAATTCTTTGTTATACACCGGAATCATCCATTGCTGAGAAGTTTCAGGCGATGGTCCATCTGGGTGAATTGAACAGCCGCATGAAAGACTTTTACGATATTTGGATACTTTCGCGGCAGCACTCTTTCACGCTTTCGAACCTGGATGGCGCTATAACAAGAACCTTTGCTAACCGACATACGGCACTCCCTGAAACTAACCCTTTTTCTACCGCTTTCGTGGACAGCAAGCAGCCACAATGGCAGGCGTTCCATAAGCGCCTTGGCCAAGACCATGTGCCGGAGGCGTTTTCGGAGGTTGTCGTAGCGGTGTTGGAATTTCTTGGCCCCGTCATAGAGAAAACACCCGCTAATCCCGTGCACAAAATCTGGCACCCACCCGGTCCATGGAGTCCGCAGCCCAGCCAAGCGTACGAGCAAGCCAAAAAAGAGCTCTACAAAGAGAAAAAGTACCAGAGGGAGTAAGAAGTAGAATAACCATGACGGGATGCACACCTCTTAACCCATATTCTTGCGCCAAGCGGCGCGACTGTCTATACAGAAGGTAGATACGGCATCGCTGCCCTTAAATAGTAACCAGTGTGGATCGCTCAGCGGCAGAGGCCTTGACCCATTCGACTTAGCTCATTCGAGGAGTTCAAGCATGATTCGACGCACGCTCCCCCTCCTTGTTGCCTTGCTAAGCACTGGCGCCATGATCACGCTTCAGGCCTCCGAACCAGCAGCGCCTCAGAATGAAAGCGGCGTACTTCCCAACGCCATGCCCGAGAAGCCGAATATAGATACCGGCACGGCGGGTACCACCAGCGGCATTACCGGGGCGAATATGGATCAGGAGGATGAGACCACCGGTGGTGGTCAATCCCGGGGCGATGCCATGTTCCAGACGCCGGACTCTCAGCCCGATGCTGGGTCCACCTACGAAACCGAGACACCTGAGCGCGAGGAAGCACTTTTGCCGGATGAACCGCTGGGTGCCGACGACAGCGGGCGCCGGGAAGACGGTGAATCTCAGGGCAGCACGTCCGATTCGCCCGAATAAGCCGTTAACAGTAAGCCCTAGTGGCAACCTTCTCACTGAACAAACGACACCGCGACGCACCGCCAAACAAGAACAGACGCACTATGCTTAACGGATATGTCATCTCAGGAAGTGACGACATTTAGAACAAAACGACAGGAGGCCGTGATGACTCTGAAGGTTACGCGAAGACAGTTTTTTAAACTCGGGGCCGTCGGCATGGCTACCTCCAGTATGGCCATGATGGGCTTTGCACCTGAGCCCGCGCTCGCCTCAATTCGCCAGTTCAAGCTTACCGGCGCCAAGATAACCCGCAGCAACTGCACCTATTGCTCGGTGGGCTGCGGCGTACTGCTCTATAGCCGCGGCGATGGAGCGATCAACAGCATTGATAGCATCTACCATGTCGAGGGCGACCCGGATCACCCGGTCAGTCGCGGCTCGCTGTGTCCCAAGGGCGCGGGGCTGCTCGACTACATCCAGAGCGAATCGCGCCTTAAGTATCCTCAGGTACGCGAACCCGGCACCGATGAGTGGAAACGCATCAGCTGGGACGACGCGCTGACACGTATCGCCCGTCACATGAAGGATGATCGCGACGCCAACTTTGTCGCCGAGGACGATGCAGGCAATACCGTCAACCACTGGACCACGACCGGGATGCTAGCGGCGTCCGCCTCGACCAACGAGACGGCCTACCTGACACAGAAGATAGTCCGCAGCCTTGGCATGGTGGTACTCGACAACCAGGCGCGCGTCTGACACGGACCGACGGTGGCAGGTCTTGCCCCAACATTCGGTCGCGGTGCCATGACCAACCACTGGGTCGACATCCGCAACGCTGATCTTATTCTCGTCATGGGTGGCAATGCCGCCGAGGCGCACCCCGTTGGTTTTCGCTGGGTGATGGAAGCCAAGGAGCACAACGATGCCCGTTTAGTGGTGGTCGATCCCCGCTTTAACCGCACGGCAGCGGTGGCGGACTACTACGCGGAAATTCGTACCGGCACCGATATCGCTTTTCTGGGCGGTCTAATCAGCTACTTGATCGAAACCGATCAGATCCATCATGAGTATGTGCGCGCCTACACCGACGCGAGCCTCATCGTGCGCGAGGATTTCGGCTTCGAGGATGGCCTGTTCACCGGCTACGACGCCGAGAATGGCGACTACGACAAAGAGACTTGGCGGTACGAGTACGACGACGAAGGCTATGCCCTGCGTGACGATACGCTCCAACACCCCCGCTGCGTATTCCAATTGATGCGTGCGCATTTCAGTCGCTATACCCCTGATGTGGTCTCTTCAGTGTGCGGTACGCCTCGTGACAAGCTTCTGCACGTCTGGGACATGGTCGCCGCGACCGTCGTGGACGACAAGACCATGACGATCCTCTACGCACTGGGGTGGACGCAGCACTCGATCGGTTCGCAGATCATTCGCACTGCGGCGATGCTTCAGTTGTTGCTTGGCAACATGGGCATGCGCGGGGGTGGCGTCAACGCTCTGCGTGGGCACTCCAACATCCAGGGGCTGACCGACCTCGGGCTGCTCTCGGACTTACTACCTGGATACATGTCGCTGCCCGAGGCCGATGAGCAGGATTACAACGCCTATATCCTTGATCGCTCCCGCCCGGACCTCCTGCCTGGTGAAGTGTCCTACTGGCGCTATTACGAGCGTTTTCATGTCAGCCTGATGAAAGCCTGGTTCGGCGATGCGGCCACCGAAACAAACAACTGGTGCTATGACTGGCTGCCCAAGCTCAGCGAGACCCTGTATGACGTGCTGCATACCTTCGAGCGGATGAGCCATGGCGACATCACCGGCTATATTTGCCAAGGGTTCAATCCGCTGGCCGCCTTTCCGCATAAAGCCAAGACTAGTGCAGCGCTTTCCCGCTTGAAGTACTTGGTGGTCATCGATCCGCTGAGAACCGAAACCGCCGAGTTCTGGAAGAACCATGGCGAATTCAACGACGTGAACACCGCCGAGATCGATACTGAAGTGTTCCGCTTGCCGACCACCGCATTTGCCGAGGAAGACGGTTCCATCGTCAACAGCTCACGCTGGCTGCAATGGTTCTGGGCAGCGGCACCGCCCCCGGGCGAAGCGATTCCCGATACCGCTATTCTGGCGGGCATCTTCTTGCGGATGCAGCAGATGTATCGTGACGAAGGCGGCGCCTTTTCAGATGCGCTGCTCAATCTAAGCTGGCCCTATCGTTACCCGGCAGAACCCAGCGCCAACGAAATAGCCCGGGAGTACAACGGTTGGGCACTCGAGGACGTGGTTGATGAGCAGCGCAATATTGTCTGTCGGGCGGGCGAGCAGATCGAGGATTTCGGCATGCTGCGTGCTGACGGCAGCACGGCGAGCGGTTGCTGGATATTTGCTGGCTGCTGGACCGATGAAGGCAACCAAATGACCCGCCGCGACAACTCCGACCCCTACGGCGTCGGCCAGACACTGGGCTGGGCCTGGTCGTGGCCGGCCAACCGGCGAATCCTTTACAACCGGGCAAGCGCACGCCCCGACGGCACGCCGTGGGCTGAGCGCAAGGCGGTCGTCTGGTGGAACGGCAATCGCTGGGTGGGTAATGACGTTCCCGACTTCCCGGTGGAATCCGCACCGACAGAAGCTCAGGGCCCCTTCATCATGAACCAGACGGGGCGAGGGCAGTTCTTTGCCCGTGACCGTATGGTCGAAGGGCCTTTCCCGGAACACTACGAACCGTTTGAAACGCCCATCGCCAACAACCCGATGCACCCCAACAACCCACTGGCCAAGAACAATCCAGGCGCGCGGGTGTTCGAGCAGGATCGGGCCAACTTCGGCACCTTCGAGGAGTTTCCGCATGCGGCGACCACCTATCGTCTCACTGAACATTTCCACTACTGGACGATGCATAACCGCTTGAACGCCATCGCCCAGCCGGAAAAATTCGTGGAGATTGGCGAAATTCTGGCCAACGAACTGGGCATTGTTAAAGGTGACCGAGTCCGCGTCAGCTCCAAGCGCGGCCATATCGAAGCGGTGGCGGTGGTGACCAAGCGTATTCGTCCATTGCAGGTAGCGGGGCACACGGTGCACCAGATAGGCATCCCGATTCACTGGGGTTATCTGGGCGAAACCAAGCAGGCTCACCTGACTAATACGCTGACGCCATCTGTAGGTGACGCCAATACCCAGACGCCGGAGTTCAAGTCGTTTCTGGTACGGGTCGAAAAGCTATAACGCAAGGAGGAGAGCATGCGTGGGGAACAAATCAACTCGCAGAATATCATCGCCCGCTCAGCGACCTCAGTACCCTCGCCTCAAAGGCGAAGCGGCAGCGTTGAAACTGTCACTAAGCTGATTGATGTATCCCGCTGCATCGGTTGCAAGGCATGCCAGGTGGCATGCTCAGAGTGGAACGACTTGCGTGACGAGGTGGGTGAATGTGTGGGTGAATACGACAACCCGACTGACCTTACGCCCGACTCTTGGCAGGTAATGCGCTTCAACGAGCACGAGAACGAGCAAGGCAACCTGGAGTGGCTGATCCGTAAGGACAACTGCATGCACTGCGCCGAACCGGGCTGTCTTGAGGCGTGCCCGGCACCTGGCGCTATCGTCCAATACGCCAACGGCATCGTTGACTTCAACTCCGAGCACTGCATCGGTTGCGGCTACTGTGTCACTGGCTGCCCTTTTGATGTTCCACGGATTTCGAAAAAGGATTCCAAGGCCTATAAATGCACACTGTGTTCTGATCGTGTCTCTCATGGCCTGGAGCCAGCCTGTGTAAAATCGTGCCCTACCGGTTCGATCATGTTCGGCACCAAGGAGGACATGCTCGATCTCGCTGAGACGCGCACCGATTTTCTCAAAGGACGTGGCTTTGAAAATGCCGGTATCTATGATCCTCAAGGGGTGGGTGGTACCCATGTGATCTACGTGCTGCAACATGCCGACAAACCGGAGATCTACAGCGGCTTGCCCAAGGACCCGCGCATCAGTCCTCTGGTCGAGGGTTGGAAAGGTATACCCAAGCCGCTGGCCTCAGCAGCTATCGGGCTTGCCGCATTTGCCGGGTTCTTCCACTACCTCACCGCAGGCCCCAAGGAAACACCGGAAGAGGTGGAAGAAGGAGTGGAGGACGAGGAGCCTGAGGAGAAACAGCCATGAATGAGCCGAAACCGCATGCCAAATCCGATCCAGGCATCCTGCGATATGATGCGTTTTCACGCATCAATCACTGGCTCGTCGCGATCAGCTTCGTGATGCTGGTGCTCAGTGGGCTGCCCTTTTTTCACCCCTTCTTCTGGTCGTTAACCGGTCTGTTCGGCGGCCCGATCATGACGCGCATCCTGCACCCGTATATTGGGCTGTGTATGACGCTATTTTTCGTGATCATGGTGATCCGCTTCTTCAAGGTGAGCCTGATCAAGCGCCATGACATTCAGTGGCTCAAGCAGATCAAGGACGTGCTGAGTAATCATGACGAGCGTCTGCCGCCGGTAGGTAAGAACAATGCCGGGCAGAAGCTCGTTTACTGGATCATGGTGCTCTGCGTGCCATTGTTGCTGGTAACCGGTCTACTCATCTGGCAACCCTACTTTGCCGATGCCGTCCCCATCACACTACGTCGGTTGGCCGCCGTTGGGCATGCTTATGTGGCTTTCCTCGCGATCATTACCTTGATCATCCACATTTACTCGGGTATCTGGGTGAAGGGGTCGTTCACCGCCATGATTCGTGGCCGGGTCAGCAAGCCTTGGGCGAAACATCATCATGATTTATGGTACGAGGAGGAAATGGACAAAGAGCGCAAGGAGCGCGAGATGACCAAGCAGCCGCACACGACCATGACAAGAGAGGAGCCCAAGTGAATCACGCATATGGCAATGCCCCGATGGGCGTTATTGATCCCCCCTCCGTGGTGCTGCCCGAGCAGGAGCACTTTGCCCAGCGCGCACAGCGCCTGCATGACCTCTCCGAGCGTATCGAACCGCTGCGTGATTTCCTGGCCTTTATGGCACAGCTCTCCCAAGCACAGCAGCGGGCACTTGAGCACAATACCCCAGCGTGGCTGCCCGAGCCGGACGCCTTTGCGCTGGCCTTGGAGCACGGCATGCCGCCGCTGGGTACCCAAGCGCTTTGCCGCGACATCGATTTTCATAGTGAACTCGCAGCACTTCTCGATGGCCTCGATTTGCATGTCGGTGAGGCGCAGCGGCCGTTGCTCGACACCCTGCGTAAGCTGCCCAGGGAGGAAATCGACCGCCTTGCCCAGGAAGTGCTGGAAGCGCGCCCCGGCCCTGAAGCAAGCCGTGGGCTGATGCCCTTGATAGCAGCAGCATTGCAAGTAGCCTGGCTGCGCTTGGCGCGCACCCTGCCCCAACCGCCAAAGCGCCCCTCCGCCGAGGCCCGTTCGATCTGCCCCTGTTGCGGCTCATTGCCGGTGGCAAGCATCATTCAGATCGATTCTAAACGCAGCGGGGTGCGTTACCTGCAATGTGGGCTATGCGCGACACAATGGTATCTGGAGCGCTCCAAGTGCAGCGTCTGCGATCAGAGCGGTAAGCTTGACTACCTGAGCCTTGAGGACGAGAGCGGCGAGCGCCTGCTCCCCACTCAGGCCGAGACCTGTGGCGACTGTCACTCCTATCTCAAAATCATGCCACGTGAGCTCGATGCACATGCTGACCCCCTCGCTGATGACCTTGCGAGCCTAGCGCTGGATCTTCTGCTTGCCGAGGAAAAGCAGTATTTTCGTAGCGGCTTCAACCCGCTGCTCATCGTTGGCGAATAAGGGCATCCCCGAGCGACCATGGACGACCCGCGCTCAGCCATGCTATACCTTGGGATTTGAATCCCGGCATGGATTGAAAACAACAATGGACGTTCGACGCAGCCTGCCCGCCGTAGACACTCTGCTGACCCACCCCACTCTGCAGCAAGCCCAGCAGCGCCATGGTGGGCACCTGGTCAGGCAGGCCATTCGCCTAACCCTTGAGAGCGAGCGCTCGCGCCTTGCGGGTAGTTCCGAGGCTGCCGAGCATCAACTTGCCGCCCTCTCTGTCGATACACTCACTGCCCGAGTACTTGAGCGCCTGGAACAGCTGGTACGGCCTAACAGCCGCAGCGTATTCAATTTGACCGGTACGGTGATTCATACCAACCTCGGCCGCTCGCCACTTGCCGAACCCGCCATTGAGGCCATGGCCGAAGCCGCCCGCCATCCCATGGCACTTGAGTACGACTTGGAGAGCGGCGGCCGTGGCGACCGCGACCGCCTGGTGGAACCCTTGCTTTGCGAGCTGACCGGCGCCGAAGCAGCCACCGTGGTCAACAATAACGCTGGCGCTGTACTACTGGCCCTGAGCGCTCTGGCCGATGGCCGCGAGGCGGTCGTTTCACGCGGCGAGTTGATTGAGATAGGCGGTGCCTTTCGCATGCCCGACATCATGGCCGCGGCGGGCTGTCGGCTGCATGAGGTAGGCGCTACTAACCGCACCCATGCCAAGGATTTCCAGGCCGCCATGGGCGAGAGCACCGGGTTGATCGTCAAGGCACACACCTCCAACTACGCCATCACCGGTTTTACCAAGAGCGTGCCCGAGCGCGAACTGGCGAGCATTGCACACGCGCAGGGAGTCCCCTTCATGGTTGACCTGGGCAGCGGCGCACTAGCCGACTTCTCCGCGCTTGGACTGCCCCATGAAGAGCAACCTCGCGAGGCAATCGCCGCCGGAGCCGATGTCGTCACCTTTAGCGGCGACAAGCTACTGGGCGGCCCGCAGGCAGGCATCATTGTTGGCCGCCGTGACCTTATCGATACGATCAAGCGCCATCCATTAAAACGTGCCCTGCGCCTAGACAAGCTGACCCTGGCCGCCCTGGAAGCCACCCTGCGTCTTTATCGTGACAGTGACGCGCCCCAGCGAGACATTCCCACGTTGGCAATGTTGACGCGTACTGACGTCGAGATTGCGGCGACCGGCGAGCGTTTACTCTCCTCCGCCCAGGCTTTGCTCGACGACATCGATGTTACCCTGGCCCCCTGCGTGAGTCAGCTTGGCAGCGGCTCGCTCCCCGTCGACCGGTTGCCAAGCTACGCGCTGGTCTGGCGCCCACTAAACGGTGACCGCCGCGCCAGGGAACGGTGCCTCAAACGCATCGAGACAGCGTTTCGACAACTCCCCCGTCCGGTCATCGGCCGCCTTAACGAAGGCGCCCTCTATCTCGATCTGCGCTGCCTATACCGTCCTGAAGACGTCGACGCCTTCGCGTCACAACTCTCGATATTGAAGCAGCGCTACGAGAACCACCATGCCCTGCAGCAGGACGTGCACAAAGAGGGCCCGTCATGATCATCGGCACGGCTGGCCATGTCGATCATGGTAAGACCGCTTTGATCCAGCAACTGACCGGTATCGATACCGACCGCCTCAAAGAGGAAAAAGCCCGTGGGCTGACCATCGAAGCTGGTTTCGCTTATCCCGAAGTCGCGTCAGGCGTCGAGCTCGGCTTTGTCGACGTGCCCGGGCATCATCGGTTCCTGCATAACATGCTCGCGGGCAGTGCTGGCATCGACACGGCCCTGCTGGTGGTGGCCGCCGACGATGGAGTAATGCCCCAGACAATCGAACATGTCCAAATTCTCGACCTGCTCGGCGTCGACCGCGGCGTGGTAGCACTGACCAAGATCGACCGAGTCGACGAACTACGGCGACAGGAAGTCAGACAAGAGATCATCCAACTGCTGGCAGGTACCCAGCTCGCCAAGGCGCCGCTGTATGACGTCTCGAGCCATAGCGGTGAAGGCGTAGCGGCACTGCGTGACACGCTATGGTCCCAGGCGGCCGAACAGCATGCGCTCTCTGCTTATGGGCATTTCCGCCTTAGCGTGGACCGCGTCTTTGCGCTGCCGGGAGCCGGCCTGGTAGTGACCGGCACCGCACTCAGCGGCTACATTGCCAAAGGTGACATGGTGCGCCTGGTACCCGACGGCCATAAGGCCAGAGTACGCCAGCTGCGGCGCCAGCACCGCGAGAGCGATCAGGCACACCAGGGTGACCGGGTAGCGCTCAACCTTTCAGGCACTGGGGTGGAACGAGATCGCATCCGTCGCGGCGACTGGGTGGTCGCCGATGCACTGGAAACGCCGCCCATCAAACGCCTCGACGTCCAGCTAAGGTTGCTCGACTCTACCCCACCGCTCAAGCACTGGACGCCAGTCCATATACACCTGGGGGCCGCCCATCTCATGGGGCGGGTCTCGCTTCTCGAAGGGCAACGACTCGAACCAGGCAAAAGCATGCTGGGGCAACTGGTCTGTGATAGCCCGGTACACGCCTGCCTGGGGGATCGTTTCGTCATCCGTGATCATGGTGGGCATATTACTCTCGGCGGCGGAATCGCACTGGACGGCGAACCACCCCGCCGTGGTCAGCGCGCTCCCGCTCGCCTGGCCTGGTTGGCGGCACTGGCGGAATGCGCAAACACCAAGCCCCCTTATGATCTTCATGAACCGCTGAGTGCTGCGCTTGATCTCCATCCCGAAGGCTTGGATCTTTCTGGCATGGCGCGTAATCTTAATATCAGCGTTCAGGGTCTAGCGCCGCTGGTCGAGGCATCCGCAGGTCAAGTCCTCACTGCCGAAGGCGAAGTTAGTGCTTTCTCCCGGGAAGCCATCGAATCGCTTAGAGAGCGGATTATCCAAGTAGTCGCCAGTAATCACCAGAACGAACCCGCCATGCTGGGGACCGAGCGCGAGCGACTAAATCGCCAGGCCGCCCCTCGGTTACCGGCTCCCCTCTTCCGCGGCCTGCTGAAACAACTGATCGAGGCGGGCCAGCTTGATAGCAATGGGCCCTTCATTTCTCTGCCTGGCCATCGCGCAGCACTTAATGAACATGACGAGGCGCTCTGGCAACGGCTCGAACCTCTTCTCGCGGAAGCCCCCTTCCAGCCACCCCGGGTTCGCGACCTGGCAGCAAGCGGTGGGCTTGATGAACAGCGTGTTCGCCAGGTGCTAACAGCCTGCGCTCGCCTCGGCAGGCTCTACCAGGTACGCAAGGACCACTTCTACCTCGCCTCAGCGACACATGAACTGGCCAATATCGCGCGTAAGCTGATGGACGAGCACGGCACTATTCGCGTCGCAGAATTCCGCAACCGCATCGGTACCGGACGCAAATTGGCCATTCATATTCTCGAATTCTTTGATAGGATAGGTTTTACACGCCGGGTGCAAGATGAACGCTACATTCGCCGTACTGCCCTGTGGAACCAGGCAACCGCTCAAGGAAGAGGATCGACCCCCGGTGGGGCGGCCAGACTTCAAATCTGGCAGGGGCTGCCAGCAGTCTTTGGTGGGTTCGACTCCCACGCTCTTCCGCCACTCTTTTTGACGCTTCCCCCAGCCTCGCTATTTGAGCCAAATCAGACTCCGCCATGAAACTCACAGACGGCGAAGCATCAGGTCACGCAAGATAACGGTATAAAATACGATACTATCAAGCCGAAGGCGTTGATAGCCTGCCAGGCACTGCCATCACCCAGTCGCGAAGCGCCAACATCGTTGGATCGTTGCGGCGGTTTTCCGGGTAGGCCAAAAAGAAGGCTCGGTCTTCAAGTTCAGGGCCAAAAGGGTGTACCAGGCGCCCTTCGGCCAGCTCATCTTCAATCAGTTGACGGCTCATCAGCATGACACCCTGCCCTCCCACAGCCGCTGAAATAGCGTGGCTTTCGTCAGAAAAAGCCAGCCCGGCGCCGACATTCAACCCTGGAATCTGGGCGGTTTTCTGGTAACCCGGCCAATCCATGGGCGATATAATTACTCCCTGGGGTCGAAAGTGAATCAACGGATACTTCGATAGATCCTCCCCTGCATGCTGAACAAGCTGTGGGCTACACGCCGGAATCAACGTGGTATCAAACAGCTTCTCGGCTACTAACCCTGGCCAGCGTCCATCGCCATGCCGAATGGCAAGGTCGGCGGTTACCCCATCTAACGCAACGGGCTCGTGGGACGCATGGATTCGCAGGTCAATGTTTGGGTGAGATTCGCGCAGTATGCAAACCCAGGGCAACAACCAACGCACGGCCACCACCGGTGTGGTTGTCAGCGTAATGCCCCTGCGCTCGGGCATGGTACTCAAGCGCTCAATGGTGTTGCTGATATTGTCGAATGAAGATTCCAGCACCTGCTGCAGCTCGCGGCCTTGCGGCGTCAATTCCAGTTGCCTGGGCCTGCGTACAAACAGCGCAATGCCCAGAGCCTCTTCAAGCCCGCGAACCTGATGGCTAATGGCGGTGGCGGTAACTGAAAGTTCCAGCGCCGCCTGTTTAGCACTTTCATGGCGAGCAGCCGCTTCAAAAGCGCGAAGTGCCGAAAGCGAGGGTAATCGTCGAGAATTCATGAATGAGTTTTACTCATCTATACCTGCAAGAAAAGATCGTTTGTTACGGCTCACAAGCCAAGTCTAAGCTACGTCTGTTGTTAATCATAGATGAGTTCATCTCAGAACAGGAGACTATCATGCCACATATCCTACATATAGACGCCAGCGCCCGCCCGGGTATTGCAGGAACAGACAATCATGGCTCTCACAGCCGTCACCTTACCGATCAGTTTGCCAAACAATGGCAATTACGCCGCCCGCAAGACATGATCACCTATCGAGATATAGGCCAACACCCGCCATCCTTTCTTAACCACGACTGGATCGCGTCGGCTTTCACGCCTGGAGAACAGCGGGCACCCTGGATGAGGGATGCATTAGCAGAAAGCGACCAGCTGGTTGATGAATTAATCGCCGCAGATGTCGTAGTGATCGGCACGCCGTTCTATAACTTCGGCATGCCTGCCGCCCTAAAAGCATGGGTCGATCAGGTAGTGCGCCCTGGTCGAACGGTGGATATCGATGAGAGTAACCCGACTGATCCTTACGTTCCAAAGCTTGCTGACCGGCCAAGGCATGCGGTTGTTCTTACCGCCAGAGGCGGGATAGGCTTTGATATCGGTGGAAAGATGGCGCACATCAACCACCTGGAGCCCAATTTAGCCACTGCACTGAAGTTTATTGGCATCACTCAAATTCACTATATCGCCATTGAAGGACAGGAAGTGGGCGGGGAGGTATTGGCGAAGTCAGTTGCTGACGCAATAAGTAAAGTCGAACGGCTCGTTGATGAGTTGCAGGTGATGACATGGCGAGACACACAAATATCTGAACCGGCTTAAAAGCAGGAAGCAGCTTCTTACTATCAAGGTCGGCGCGTTAGGTGCGGGTATCGCTAACCCAGGATATCCGCACCTTTATGCCCCTCTGGCACGCCCTGAACCAACAGCACATCGCCCTCGGTATGCCGGGTACGAAATGGGCGAATCGCCTTATAAGCATCAGAGTCATACCACCCTTGAGCTTGTTCCATAGTAGGAAACTCAATGACGACCATATCGCCAGCCCACGAGCCCTCAAGTGGCGTGTATGGCCCCCCATGCACGAGGTATTTACCTGAAAAAGGAGCGAGCGTTGCGTCGATACGCTCTAAATATTGTTTAACCTCAGGATCGAATCGAGTTTCTCGAATGAGAGCAACAGCGTAGGCAGGCATCATCCCCCCCTTGATTAGACGAAATAATTTTCTAAACAACGAAAGC
>NZ_JBQSXT010000008.1:0-130109 GCF_052378605.1 Halomonas sp. AOP27-A1-41 | reverse complement strand
AACAGCCAACCTGAGGCCTTCAAGACCAAGCACTTCTAAAAACGGGGTTTACCGTATGACCGCTTTGGGTCGCTATAACCAAGAGCATTCATACATGATTCTTAAGGTAAAAATATCTGAAGAAAAAGGTGATGTCATCCCTCATTTGGGTGCATACATGAAGGATTTTTTGGAACTCAGCCGCAGCTCTGCAGCAAGGGTCCCAGGCCAAGAGGCGGCGCCCAAAAAAGTTCCGCTCTGCTCAATGAGAGCCAAAACCAAAGTATGGGCACTAAATTCCAAACACAAAAAAGCCCGCTGATTGCTCAGCGGGCTTTTTCTATATTCTGTGGCGGAGGGGGAGGGATTCGAACCCTCGAAGCCTTTCGACTTACACACTTTCCAGGCGTGCTCCTTCGACCACTCGGACACCCCTCCACATTTTGGTTCAATCACTTGGGCTGTGCCTTTCGCGACAGAACGGCGCATATACTATGGTTTAAGCGGCCAAATAGCAAGCCTTTTTCAGAATCAGTGGCTTGCCTTCAGGTATCGCTGCTTGATAGCACCGCATAGCTGCCGTGGGCTTCCAGGCAGAGCGCATCGCCGCAGTAAAGCTGTTGGGTAAGTGCAATGCGGCCTTTGCCTCGCTCGTTAAGCTTCCTGGTGAGCTTCTCAACACCGTCAGGCTCTTCTGGCGTGCATATCAGGCGGTAATCACCCGTTACCGGGGCCAGAAAGCGTTGCGTGGCTTCAGCGACCACTACATCGCGCGCCATGCCTTGCCCGCGTAGCCACAGTGTTACCCAACACCAGCCTTGCAGCGTGGTTTGCGCACTTAGCGCGCCACCAAAGCCGGTACCTTTGTCATTCAGGTTAGGCGCCAGGGCGAGCTGCCAAGTGAGCGATTGGTTGTGAAGCGACATCTCCTTAATGCCCAGGGCGCCGACCATGGGAATTGCATCGCTTAACCACTTTTGAAAAGCGGCCAGGTCTTCCTGGCCTTCGGGCAGCGGCAAGCGAGGGTGAAGCACACCGGGTTTGCGCATGGCGGTAGCCTCCTTACGCCCAGCGCTCTACGAAGTCGGCCACGTTGTGCTGGGCCAGTGGTTTGTGGCGCCCGCCCAGGTTGCCCAGGTAGATAAACGCGACCACTTCGTCATCTTCTTCCAGGGAGAGCCCTTTGCGTACCACGGGGTCAAACGCGTACTTGCCGCTACGCCACATGGCGCCCAGTTCCTGCGCGTGGGCCGCCAGCAAGATGCCGTGGGCGGCGCAGCCTGCGGAAATCACCTGCTCCATTTTGGGCACTTTGGGCAGGTCCGGCGTTACCTTGGCGATCACGGCGATAATCATCGGCGCGCGCAGCGGTTTTTTGCGCGCTGAATTTAGCGTGTCGTCGTCGGCACCAGGGTCTTCCTGGAACTCGGCTTCGGCAAACAGCTCACCCAGGCGCGTACGCCCTTCCCCAGTGAACTCAATAAACCGCCAGGGGCGCAGCTCTTTGTGGTCCGGGGCGCGCAGGGCCGCCTGGTAAATCGCATCCATCTGCTCGGCAGTGGGCGCAGGCTCAACCAGCTTGCCCATTGAGCTACGGCTGTGAAGTAGCGTGAGTCCATCCATTTGGTTTCATCCTATCAATCAGTTAGGCACTACTGTAGCGCAGTCGCTTACTGTCTTGCCAGACGCAGCGGGCTTGGCGGCGCAAGGCCCAGCGTGGCGCGCCAGGGGCTGATATCCAACCCGCCGCGGCGCACGTAGCGCGCCAGCACCAGAAGCTCGGTAGGTTGGGCGTGCTGCATCAGGTCGGTGAAGATGTGCTCGACACAGTGCTCATGAAAATCCTGATGCTGACGATAGCCGATCAGGTAACGCAGTAACCCTTCGCGATCCAGCTTCGGGCCTTTGTAGCGAATCATCACGCTGCCCCAGTCGGGCTGGCCGGTCACCGGGCAGTTGGATTTAAGCAAATGCGAGTGCAGCGTCTCTTCTACAACCTCATCGCTTACCGCCAAATGGGCGGCGCTGGGCGTGTAATCACTTACTTCGATATCCAAGTCGTCCAGGCAGTCGCCGGGGAGCGGCTGTGGGGCAAGCTCAGCGTCTTCCACACCGAGTAGCTCCACGCTGACCGGTGCACCGGCTACCGCGCTTAGGTCACGCTGCAACGTTTCAATCACTTCCTCGCGGCTTTCCATACGGGTTTGGTTAAAGCTGTTGAGGTAGAGCTTCCAGGATTTGGATTCGATCAGGCTGGGCGACTCAGCAGGCAGCCGAAAGCGGGCCACGGCCACGATGGGTTTGCCACGGGCATTCAGCCAGGAAACCTCAAACGCGTGCCACTCATCTTCCCCCACAAAGGGCAGCTTGCCCTCTTCAATCCCTAGCGGGGCGCGGTTGGCGGCGCGTGGGATGGGGAACAGCAGCGCGGCATCGTACAGCTCAGGATAGGCGGATTCGCGCCCCAGGGGCGCGTGCTCTAAGGTATCGGGGCGGTGTGCCATAGGGTAACGCTCTCTTGATAAAAACGGTCGTGCGGTTAACTACGAATGCCTTTGCCACGCTCCAGCATGGCCAGTGCCGCAAAAAACAGCACTACGATAAACCCCAAAATAGCCGCCAGCGCCCAACCAACGGGAATGTCCGACACGCCCAAAAACCCATAGCGGAAGACGTTCACCATATACAGAATCGGGTTGAGCATTGACACGCCCTGCCAGAAATTGGGCAGCATGGAAATGGAGTAAAACACCCCACCCAGGTAGGTCAGCGGCGTTAAAATAAAGGTCGGCACAATGGAGATATCATCAAACTTGTTGGCCAGCAGGGCGTTGATAAAGCCGCCGATGGAGAACAGCGCCGAGGTTAGCACCACCACCAGGATGGTTAAAAGCGGGTGCTCGATGGTTAAGCGCGTGAAGAATAGCGACACAATAGTAACGATCAGGCCCACGCCCAAGCCGCGCGCCATGCCACCGAGGATAAACCCGGATAAAATCACCCAGTTGGGCATGGGCGATACCATTAGCTCTTCTACCGAACGCTGAAACTTGTTCGAGAAGAAGCTGGAAGCCACGTTCGAGTAGCTGTTGGTGATGACCGACATCATGATCAGGCCGGGGACGATAAAGTCCATGTAGGAGAAGCCATCCATATCCCCTATGCGCGAGCCGATCAGGTTGCCAAAGATGATGAAGTACATCGCCATGGTGATCGAAGGCGGCAGCAGCGTTTGCGGCCAGATACGCGTAAAGCGTTTGATCTCTTTAAGTACGAGCGTCCATAGCGCGACGAGCGTTTGTGTTGCATTCATGCTTGCGTCTCCTTGTTGGGTTCGGCGCGCTGATCGATGGCTGTATTGCCCGCCTCTACCATTGACACAAACATCTCTTCCAACCGGTTAGCGCTGTTGCGCATGGAAACCACCTGCATGCCCTGCTCGCTTAATACACTGAACACATCGTTTAACTGCTGCCCGCGATGAATCACCAACGAGAGTTGCGTCGGTTCGATCTGCTTGATCTCAAAGCCTTCGATCACCGGTGGTGCCGTGACCGGCTCGGCGAGATCCAGCAGGAAGGTTTCGGTATTCAGCTCGGCCAATAGCTCGCGCACGCTGGTGTTACGCACAATTTCACCGTGATTGATGATGGCGATATTACGGCACAGGCTTTCGGCTTCTTCCAGATAGTGGGTGGTTAGAATGATCGTGGTGCCTTCATCCTGATTAATGCGGCGCATGTACTCCCACATGCTGCGGCGCAGTTCAATATCCACGCCCGCGGTGGGCTCATCCAGAATCAGTAGCTTGGGCCGGTGCATCAGCGCCCGGGCAATCATCAAGCGGCGCTTCATACCACCAGAAAGCATGCGAGCGTTGCCATTGCGCTTGTCCCACAGGCCCAGGTCGCGCAGCAGCTGCTCAGCACGCGGCAGCGCTTCACGGCGCGTCATGCCGTAATAGCCTGCTTGCGCCAGCACGATATCAAGCACCTTCTCGAACTGGTTGAAGTTGAATTCCTGAGGAACCACGCCCAGCTGGTACTTGGCCTTGGCGAAGTCCTTGTCGATGTCGATACCAAAAATCGACACCTTGCCTTCTGACTTCTGCACCAATGAACACACCACACCCAGGGTGGTGGATTTACCTGCGCCGTTGGGACCCAACAAGGCAAAAAAATCGCCCTGCTGGACGTCGAGATCAATTCCTTTTAACGCGTGAAAGCCGTTGCCGTACACCTTGGTAAGGCCACGGATAGACAATGCCGGTTCGGCCATAAAGATGTCCTGTCAGCAAAAAAATAGGGGCAAAGAGAATGCTTGAGAAGCAATGATATCGGGGCATTTAAATGTTTTTTCAAGCCAAGTGGCAAAGCGCAGCAAACTTAGCGAAATAGCAGACATGAAAAATAACGCTCAAAGGCGCTACTAACAAAAAACGCAGGGCAATAAAAAGGTTACAACGAAGGGGGGTACAACGAAGGAAGGTACAAAATCGAATTTGAGGGCTGTTTACATGGAGCGGGAAAAGAGATTCGACCGGGCTGGCGTTCCAGCTCTCGACCCTTGCCATGCTAGATGAGGCTGTTTACATGGAGCGGGAAAAGAGATTCGAACTCTCGACCCTCGCCTTGGCAAGGCGATGCTCTACCACTGAGCTATTCCCGCAATGTAAACATGCACTTACTAGATGGCGTCCCATAGGGGGTTCGAACCCCTGTTACCGCCGTGAAAGGGCGGTGTCCTAGGCCACTAGACGAATGGGACGTATAAACATCTATTTTATTGATTGGAGCGGGAAAAGAGATTCGAACTCTCGACCCTCGCCTTGGCAAGGCGATGCTCTACCACTGAGCTATTCCCGCTTAATCAATTTCTCGCCATCGGATTGGCGTCCCATAGGGGGTTCGAACCCCTGTTACCGCCGTGAAAGGGCGGTGTCCTGGACCACTAGACGAATGGGACGTTTTGGAGCGGGAAAAGAGATTCGAACTCTCGACCCTCGCCTTGGCAAGGCGATGCTCTACCACTGAGCTATTCCCGCACTCCGATACCTTAACGATGTAATTGGCGTCCCATAGGGGGTTCGAACCCCTGTTACCGCCGTGAAAGGGCGGTGTCCTAGACCACTAGACGAATGGGACGTTTCATTGCCTCGTCGAGGTGGCGCGTATATTACTCAGAGCACGCATTTCTGTCAAGCCCTATGATATCGCTCTGCTTTCTATCTATACGCCAATCTCTTTCATTGCTACCACTTAACGCCTACTCAAACGGGTGGCTACACCCTATTCGCCTTCTGAACTCGGGTAAGTACTAGCTTTCTTAACTACGCTGTCTTAATTGAAAAGAGTACGATAGCCTGCAAGTCACAGAGGGCAAGGAGACACTAAAATGGCCAAAATCAAAAAATCCCCCGAGCAGTGGCGCGAACAGCTGACGCCTGAGCAGTACCGGGTTGCACGCGAGAAAGGCACCGAACGTCCCTTTACAGGTGACTACCAAGTAAGCGATGCTCAAGGCATTTACCACTGTATTTGTTGTCATGCACCGCTGTTTGAAAACGAGCACAAATTTGATGCGGGTTGTGGCTGGCCCAGCTTCGACAGGCCGCTTGGCAGAAACTGCGTTGAAGAGCATAGCGATACCACGCTCGGCATGGTGCGCACAGAAGTAGTGTGCTCCCACTGCGATGCCCACTTGGGGCATGTGTTTCCTGACGGGCCACCGGCGTCCACAGGGTTGCGTTACTGCATTAACTCGGTGTCGCTAGAGTTTCATCCTGACGAGTAAACGCTACCTCTAACCCCTTTAACGAATCGCAGCAAGGCGAGCGCCATCTGGTAGAATGGTTGCTCGCTTTTTTTATGCCCGTTTTTTGTGCTTGTAGGAGAAACTCATGCTCGGCTGGTTCCCCGGACATATGAACAAGGCCCGCCGCCAGATAAAGGATGCGCTGCCGGAAATTGACGTGGTCATTGAAGTACTCGACGCACGTCTGCCCTACTCTAGCGCCAACCCGATGCTGGCCGAGCTGACCCGGCATAAGCCAGTATTGAAAATACTCTCCCGGGCGGACCTGGCAGACCCAGAGCGCACTGCGGAATGGGTAGCCTTTTTCGATGCCCAGGACGATACCCGGGCACTCGCGATCACCACGACCAACACGCGTGAGTTAAAAAAGATTCCCAAACTTTGCCACGAATTAGCAGGTGACGTACGTGCTGACCGCGACGTTCGAGTGATGGTGATGGGGATTCCCAACGTGGGTAAATCCACCCTGATTAACGGCCTGGCCGGGCGTAAAATTGCCAAAACCGGTAACGAACCGGCGGTCACCAAGCGCCAGCAGAAAGTGCGTATTGATGGCCGCGTAGCGCTGATCGACACCCCAGGCGTGCTGTGGCCCAAGATTGAAGACCAGGCCAGCGCCTATCGGCTGGCGGCCAGCGGCGCTATTCGCGATACCGCCATTGAGTATACCGACGTGGGTATTGTTACCAGCGCCGAGCTTGCCAAGCGCTACCCGGACGAGTTGACCGCACGTTACAAACTCAAAGCATTGCCCACGTATGAAGTGCCGGTCGATAATGACGTGGACGCCGACGGTCCGAAGAAGCCTGATTTTCTGGCGATCGCCGGGTTTGATGGGCATGCCATCCTGAAAGAAATTGCCGGTAAACGGGGCGGCCTGCGCGCAGGTGGCGAGGTAGATTTACACCGTGGCGCCGAAGTACTGCTACACGAACTGCGTGACGGCAAGCTTGGCCGTTTAACGCTGGAAACACCGGACGATATTCCGCCGCCCATTGTGCAAAACGACGAAGACAATCAGCCACTTTCCGACGCATAATGGATGAACCGACCGGCGCCGCCGCACGGCCTTTGGACACTTTTGGATAAATCACTCATGGAAACCTCTCAGCTTCAAACGCCTACTGAGCTTCAGGATACGGACTCACAAAACGCCGAGCCGTCATCTGCTGAACTCAAAAAATCTCACAAGCTCAATAACGTCTGCTACGACATCCGTGGCCCGGTCCTCGATCATGCCAAGCGGCTTGAGGATGAAGGCCAGCGGATTTTAAAGCTGAATATTGGCAACCCGGCGCCCTTTGGGTTTGAAGCACCAGAAGAGATTTTGCAGGATGTGATGCGCAACCTGCCCACGGCACAAGGCTACTGTGATTCCAAAGGCCTCTACTCGGCGCGTAAGGCGATTATGCAGGAGTGCCAGCGCAAGAAGATCCCAGGCGTTGGCATCGAAGATATTTACATCGGCAACGGCGTGTCCGAACTGATTGTGATGTGCATGCAGGCGCTATTAAACGATGGCGACGAAGTGCTGATCCCTGCCCCCGACTATCCACTATGGACGGCAGCGGCGCATCTTTCCGGCGGCCACGGCGTGCACTATAGGTGCGATGAGCAGGCCGACTGGACGCCGGACATTGCTGATATCCGCGCCAAAATCACCAGCCGCACCCGCGCGATTGTGCTGATTAACCCCAACAACCCGACCGGCGCAGTTTATCCACCGGCCGTGGTGCGCGACGTATTGGCCGTGGCCAAAGAGCACAATCTGGTGGTGTTCTCTGACGAGATCTACGACAAGATCCTGTATGACGGCGTAGAACATACCGCGACCGGCGCTCTGGCCGACGATGACCAGTTGGTGATTACCATGAACGGGCTGTCGAAAAGCTACCGCTGTGCGGGCTTTCGCTCCGGCTGGATGACGATTTCTGGCACGATTGCCAAACAGCGCGCCAAGGATTTTATCCAGGGGCTGACCATGCTGGCCTCCATGCGTCTGTGTGCCAACGTGCCTGCCCAGCACGCCATTCAGACCGCACTGGGTGGCTATCAGTCGATCAATGACCTGATCCTGCCAGGTGGCCGTTTACTGGCTCAGCGCGACATCACGGTGGAAAAACTCAACGCGATTCCTGGTGTTTCCTGTGTCACGCCCAAGGGCGCGCTCTATGCGTTTCCTCGTTTGGACCCCAAGGTCTTCAATATTCAAGATGACCAGAAGCTGGTTCTTGATTTGCTCCTTCAAGAGAAAATTCTACTGGTTCAAGGCACGGCGTTTAACTGGCCAGAACCTGATCATGTGCGCATTGTGACACTGCCCTGGGCGGATCAACTGGGCGACGCCCTGGACAGGTTCGGTAATTTCTTGTCCCGCTACCGTCAATAACGTGCGCTGTGACTTGAAACTGCCACGACGTGTACGTATCCAAGCAAGCATTCTAGTAACGCTTTACCGTCCTCTTAGGGAGAACCTGCACCATGATGCGAATTGTGCTGTTTTTAGCCACCAACCTGGCGGTACTGCTTGTCGCCAGTATTACGCTGCGCCTGTTTGGCGTTGAAGGTTATTTACGCAGCCAAGGAATCAACTTTACCAGCCTGCTGATTTTCTGCTTTATCTTCGGCATGGTCGGCTCGCTGATCTCGCTGTTTATTTCCAAGTGGATGGCGAAACGCAGTACCGGCACGGTAATTATTGAGTCGCCTTCCAACGCCACCGAGCAATGGCTTGTCGATACCGTGGCTGAACTTGCCCGCGAGGCCGGTATTAAGACGCCGGAGGTGGGCATCTTCCCCGCCCAGCAGTCAAACGCGTTTGCCACCGGCTGGAATAAAGATGACGCTTTGGTGGCGGTTTCTGCCGGGCTGTTAAACCGGATGCGCCCCGACGAAGTGCGCGCAGTGCTTGCCCACGAAATTGGCCACGTCGCCAATGGCGACATGGTCACGCTGGCGCTGATTCAGGGCGTAGTGAACACCTTTGTGATGTTCTTTGCCCGTGTGGTGGCGCAGTTGGTGGATGGCTTTCTTAAAAGCCGCAGCGGCGGCGAAGGTGGCCTGGGCTTTATGGGTTACTTCGCGGTCGTGATTGTCGCAGAAATTGTGTTCGGGATTGTGGCGTCGGCTATCGTTGCCTGGTTCTCTCGCTATCGTGAATACCGTGCCGATGAGGCCGGTGCTCGGTTAGCAGGGACAGGCTCCATGGTGAATGCTCTGGCCCGCTTGAAAGCGGAAACAGAAATGCCGGACCAAATGCCCGACACCCTACGCGCCATGGCGATCACCAAAGGCCAAACACGCTCGCTGGTAGAACAACTTTTTGCCAGCCACCCGCCGCTGGATGACCGTATTCGTGCACTAAAAGAAGCCGCTTACCGTCAATAAAAAAACATCCGCAACGTATTTAGTCGCAACAGGCCCGCTAAGCGGGCCTGTTCTTTTTACGCGTTAGGATAACCGTGAGACGTGAAAGCCCGCGGCACTCAACGGCGCTTCAAGATCAACCGCACTGCCCGATAACTGCACGTTCAGCGTGGCAAATTCACGGCGTAGTGGATAATTGGCTCGGCATGTATCAAAGCCCTGCTTGATACCCTCTACAAGCGCCTGGCGCTGCAGGCTGTCGTGGTCTCGGCGCACATCATACACGGCACGCATACATACACGCAGCGCATCCTCGACCGGCAGAGCGTCCTGCAAATGCAATGATGCCAACGCTGGCAGCGGGCAGATATCGGCAAACGCATCATGGTTGGGAGAGCCAAGATGGCTGGCTAACGCCTGCTGAATCATCCAGGTACCGCGCAGCTTGCCGTCCAGGCTATGCCCTGCAATATGCGGCGTGGCAAGTGCCACCAGGTCGCGCAGCCCTGCATCAATGTCCGGCTCGCTCTCCCACACGTCCAGCACGGCGACAATATCGCCTTTACCCGCTAACCGACCACGCAGCGCTAGCCCATCAACACAGTCGCCCCGCCCGGCGTTTAGCAATACCGTACCAGGCGCTAATTCATTGACGCGCTGAGCATTCAGCAACTGATACGTGGCGTGCGGCCCCTCTGACACCAGCGGCGTGTGCAGGCAGAGAATATCGCAACGATCAATCAGCGTATCCAGCGCCTCAAAGCCCTGCTCGCCCTCCTGCTCTGCTCTGGGTGGGTCACAGGCAAGTGTGTTGACGCCCAGCGCATTAAGGCGGGCAAGCAAACGGCTGCCTACATTGCCGACGCCCACAATGCCAACCGTTTTTGAGAGCAGCGACCAGCCATCGCGCTCAGCCAGCGTTAGCAAGCTGCTGAGCACATAGTCCACCACCGCTTCAGCGTTGCAACCAGGCGCGCTTGCAAAGGTAATACCGCGCTCGGCCAGGGCGGCATGATCAATATGGTCGGTGCCAATCGTACAGGTACCGACAAAGCGTACAGCGCTGTCTGCCAATAGCGCGGCAGTGACCTGGGTGATGGAGCGCACAATCAGCGCATCCGCGTCCTTGACGTGCGCCGCGCTTATTTCACGCCCTGGCAAATGGGTGATTGAGCCAAAATCACCAAAGCAGCGTTCGGCGGCGGGTATATTGGCATCTACAGTCAGCTTCACAACGTGATCCTTTTAGTCCGCAGGACAGGCAAGCCTCTCCACAGAAAAACGCTTCATAAGCAAAGATAGGCGTTTGCGATAACGCGCTTTACAATACCGTCCGCCGCATCAAATTGGAAAAGAGTATTCAGGACAAGGAGTGCCTAATGGGTAAGCCAGTGTCAAGAACAACCGTGGGAGTAAGCTTGTGATCGTAAGGTGGGAAACCGACCACGACTATGTGCTGGTTCATATTCACCAGGATATGTTTGGCGACTGGATTTTTAGTCGCGCCTGGGGGCAAATCGGCACGCAGTTTGGCGGCTTAAAACATCAACTGGCCGACACGCTTGAGCAGGCACAGATGTGGCTGGAAGATGAGACGACCATTCAAAAGTCACGCGGGTTTCATAAAGTACTGGACGTTGATGACCATACTCCAGAAGGCCAGGAAGCGATGCGCCAGCTTTCGCTGCTTGACCTGCTTTAAGTGCCCCCAGTAAGTCATCACTCACCCAGAAAACGCCGCCCGTTGCGAACATAACGCCCTTTTGGCGGCGCTTCATCAGGTTGCATCAGGCGTGTTAGCGCGTGCTCACTTAGCCAGCCGCGCTGACGCAACCAAGCGCTTAAGCGCTCTACCTCAAAACCGCGTATCAGCTCATGCCCCTGGCTATCCGCCACCACCGGAATAAGCTCGCCATAGCGTGCTAGTAACTCCGGACAATCACTGATTTCAATGCGTTGCAGCGCCACCGGTTGATTGGCAAGCGCTGCCAACAGGCCTTCCAGCTGGGCGCACAGATGGCAACCCAGCGTGGTGTAGAGCGTAAGCGAGATCACCGCTGCAAGCCCTTACGCCCTAGCTGCGGTGACGCAGCAGGAACACGTGATGCATATTGGTGCGCCGCTGAAAGTCAGGGTCGAAGGTACGCGAGGTAATCTCTTCCACCGCATAGCGCTCGCTAAGTGCATCATCAAGCTTGAAACGACGCTGGTTATTCGAAAACACCAGCGTTCCGCCAGACGCAAGCCGCGCCATGGCAAGTTCCACCAACCGTGGGTGGTCGCGCTGTACGTCGAGCGTATCGCGCATTTTTTTCGAGTTGGAGAATGTCGGCGGATCCATAAATATCAGGTCAAACTCGGCGTTAGCGGTTTCCAGCCAGCGGAAACAGTCATCACGCACCACGCGATGCAGCCGCAGGTCGAGTTCGTTCAGCGTAAAGTTGTCTTTTGCCCACTCAAGGTAGGTATTGGACATATCCACGCTAACGCTGTCGCTGGCGCCGCCCAGCGCGGCTTGCACCGTGGCCGTGGCGGTATAGCAAAAAAGGTTTAAGAAGCGCTTGCCGCTGGCCATTTCACCCAACATGCGGCGCACCGGCCGGTGGTCCAGGAACAGCCCGGTATCCAGGTAGTCACGCAGGTTAACCCACAACCGCGCATCGCCTTCGCGCACGTCAAAACGCTCGCCGCTGGCATCACGCTTCTGGTACTGGGCGGTGCCGGCTTGCCGCTCACGACGCTTGATATACACCTTGCTGGAGTCAACGCCCAACGCATCAGGCAACACTTCCAAGGCGTCAAACAGGCGTTTTTGTGCCTGAGCCGGGTTGATAGAGCTTGGCGCGGCGTACTCTTGAACGTGTACACGGTCACCATAGCGGTCAATCGCCAGCGCAAACTCAGGCATGTCGGCATCATAGAGCCGGTAGCAGGTTTCACCGCTCTGCTTTAACCATTTTTTGAGGCGCTTCTGGTTTTTGACCAGACGATTGGCAAACATCTGGGCGTTTTCGGACACCGCACGCGACGCTTGCTGTGGAGCAACTGGCGCAGCAGCAGGCGCTTGATCGGTAGGCTGCCCTTCTGCCTGAGCACCATTATTGGCAGCTGATGTGCCGATATCCATCAGCAGCAGCTTGGCATCCAACGCACCATTTTTTAACGCATACTGCTTGTGCGCGCGCAGCCCCAAACGGTGGCCCAAGTCGGGGTTGCCGGTAAACATTGCCAGCGTCCAACCTGGAAACAGTGCCTTGGCTTTTTCGCCCAACTGGGCGTAAAGGCGCACCAGTTCGGGAAGTTCCCCCAACCGCTCGCCGTACGGCGGGTTGGTGATCAACAGCCCGCTTGTTGCCGTGAGCGTCTCGGGCCGGGTTAGCTGGGCAAGACTTTGCCCGTGCAGGGTAATCAGCGCTGGAATGCCTGCACGCATCGCGTTGGTTTTCGCCGCAGAAAGCGCGGCTGGGCTTTGGTCAAAGCCCAGCAGCTGCGTTTTACACCGCTTACGGCCAATAGACGCACGCGCTTCGGCCTCGCGCTTTTGCTCAAGCCAGAGCGCTTCATCGTGCCCAGCCCAGCCCTTGAAGCCAAAGCGTTCGCGGTCTAGGTTAGGCGCCTGGTCGGCGGCCATTAGCGCCGCTTCAATCAGCAGCGTGCCCGCGCCACACAGTGGGTCGATCAACGGCTCGCCAGCCTTGGCTCGCTCGGGCCAGCCCGCGCGTATGAGCAGCGCGGCCGCCAGGTTCTCTTTCAGCGGTGCATGGCCTACATCGCGACGATAGCCGCGGCGATGAAGACTCTCACCCGAAAGGTCGATACCAATCGTGAGATTCGCCCGGTGCAAATGTGCGTACAGGCGCAAGTCGGGCGTTTTAGTATCAATCGATGGCCGCTCTTGCCCGGCAAGCTGCAACGAATCTACCACGCCGTCTTTCACCGTTTGCGCGCCAAAGCGGGTATGACGAATGTGGTCGCTGCGGCCATGAAAATCTACGGCCAGGGTTTTGCCCACAGCCAAATGCTGGGTCCAGGCAATGTGGGCAACGACATCGCGTAACTGCTCGGGCGTTTCAATCATCGGCTCGCGAACGAGCTGCAGAATGACCCGGTTGGCAAGCCGAGACCACAAACATACACGGTAGGCGATGGCTTGGCTGGCGGTGAAGTACACGCCTGCCACCGTGGTCTTTCCAGGCGTCGCGCCTAGCGCTGCCAGCTCATCGGCCAGCAGGCCTTCAATGCCTTTCGGGCAGGTCGCCAACAGGTTCAAGGGGGCGTTTTGACTCGTTTCGGTCATAGTCATGGCAGCGCGTAACCGCGCGATATTCCTATATATGGCAAATGTATTTACATCTTATGACAATTTGGGGGTCGACAAGTGCCCCCATCTTGATCTAAGAATAAGAGAGTAGCTACTAAAAACGCATGCGTTGCTTGTCCAGGCCATTTATGACCTATGGCTTGTTTGGGGCGCCGCTTGGTCGGTTCAGCACGTGAGTGCTAGACAAAAGTACCATGCTGGCTGCCTGCTCTTGAGGTTAGCTCTCGAAATAGGAGCCTGACGCCACTAAGGCATAGTGCACTATTTCTTATTAAAGGCTTTCATGAAAAGAGGTTAGCCAATGAAACGACAAAAACGTGACCGCTTCCAGCGGGCTTATGTTCACGGGTACAAAGCAGGTGTTATCGGCCGCTCCCGTGATGAATGTCCCAGTCAAGATGTTAATTTACGTGAGTACTGGATGAGCGGTTGGCGTGAAGGTCGCGGAGACCAATGGGACGGTATGACCGGCGTTTCCGGTATCCACAAAAACCCCATGGTCATGACCTAACCGGTTATAACTTCCTTAATCTACATTTTGGAACATGGAGCCCGCTTAAAAGCGGGCTTTTTAGCCTCAAAACCACGCGAATTACTGCGTTTTTAGCGCGCTGGCACATTCGTTCACAAGCGCTGGGCCTTGGTAAATCAGGCCTGAATAGAGCTGAACCAAATCAGCACCCGCCGCAATTTTGGCTTTTGCAGTTTCACCGCTATCAATCCCGCCAACGCCAATAATCGGTAGCGTTGGCAGATGCTGACGCAGCAGACGAATAATCACGTTAGAGGGTTCAAAAACGGGTTTTCCCGATAGCCCCCCCGCCTCTTCCGCCTGAGGGTCACTCTTGACCGCTTCACGGGAAACGGTCGTGTTGGTCGCAATGACGCCGTCCAGTTCATTGCGAGCAATACTACCGGCCACGAGCGCGACTTCCTCTTCGCTCATATCCGGGGCGATTTTAATAAGTAGCGGTACCTTGCGTTTTGCTTCAGCATCCAGCAACCGGCTACGCTCACGTATTGGCCCTAATAACGCATCCAGCTGCTCACCAAACTGCAGCGTACGCAGCCCCGGCGTATTGGGTGAAGAAATATTCACAGTAATATAATCAGCGACCGGGTGAACGGCATTCAGGCAGGCTAAATAGTCCTCCAGGGCGTTTTCAACCGAGGTGGTTAGATTTTTGCCGATGTTAATGCCCACCACGCCTTGATAGCGGCGCTTTTTCACCTGCTCAATTAAGTGCTCAACCCCTTTGTTATTAAACCCAAAGCGGTTAATGATGGCGCCATGGCTCGCCAAACGGAACAAACGCGGCTTGGCGTTACCCGGCTGTGCCTTGGGCGTCACCGTGCCCACTTCAACAAAACCAAAACCCAGCGCGCCGAGCGCATCCAGGTGATCAGCATTTTTATCAAGCCCCGCAGCAAGCCCCACGCGATTGGCAAAGCGCAACCCCATCAGCTCAACAGGATCCTCGATTGGCTTGCCCACCCAAGGGCGTACACCGCCCACGCGTTGTAATGCGTCTAACGCCCCCAGCGCCAACCCGTGTGAGGTTTCGGGGTCAATACGAAAGAACAGCGAGCGCGCGAGTGAATACATCGACAGAGTCTCTCCAGGAGAATGGGCGGCGCAGAGTATAGCGCATCCTGCCCTTTTAGCGCACCGCGCTTGCGCTTAACCAGAAGCCACGCACAAAAAAACCGTGCCTGAGTTATCTCAGGCACGGTTACTTCTTACAGCAAGTATGCGTTGTGTTAGCGCACGCTTAGGCGGTTATGCTTCGCTATCGCTTTCTGCAAGGTCCACCAGTTCGCGCACGGCGACGGCAAACAGCGCAAACCCACCTTCACTACCGCTACGCACCTCATCAATCAAACGGCACCAGCGGCGGTGCAGGTCAGCATGCTGCTCAAGCCACTGGTCCACACGCTCCTGAGTATCGCGGCTACCGGCTTCCAACTTCAGTACGCTGGTGGTTAAGGCCAATTGCTGGCGGTCGATATCATCCCGGAACGTTTCCCGGGCCTGCACCTGCCATGCGTCACGCACACCGAGCTGCGTTACCTGTTGGCTCATCCAGGGAAGCTCCAAACGGCTGCCAATTTCGTAAAACACTTCGGCGACGCGCTGGGGCTTCTCATTGGTAACCCGTGCCGCCTGAATGATCCCCAACCCGGCATACAGGCTAGGCGCGGCGGCAACGGTAGAGGCCAGCGCTTCCGGCACGCCCGCGTCCTGCAGCTCATCCCGACGCTGGCGCCAGGCATCAAGCTCTTCGCCGCTTAACAGTTCGCCCATCTCTTCTTGCAGTTGCGCCAACCGAGGCGCGAAGTACTCAATGGCATCCTGAGTCGAAAGCCCCATGTGCTGGCGCAGGAACCAGCGTGTCGAGCGGCGGATCAGGCGCATCAGGTCCAGCATCATGGAGTGCTGCACGTCGCTGGGGATCTGGTTATCCAGGTCTTCAATCTGTGCCCAAAGTGACAGCAGGTTGAAGCTATCCCGCGCAATGACATAGTTACGCGCAATATCTGCCCGACCAGCGCCAGTGGAGTCGCGTAGCCGACGGACAAACACGACCCCCATGTGATCAACCAGATCATTTGCAACTTGCGTTGCCACAATTTCACGCTTCAGGCGGTGTTCATACATCTCGGTCTGGTAGCGCTCTGTCAGCACAGACGGGAACAGCCGCTCAAGATGGCGGTGGATATATGTATCATCGGGCACATCGGAGGTGATCAGGTCGTCTTTTAGCGTGCTCTTGGCGTAGGAAATCAGTACCGAAAGCTCCGGCAAGCGCATGCCCTGCTGATTGGCGGCACGCTCTTTTAAGGTCTCATCGGTGGGCAGGAACTCAAGCTCACGATCAATCTGCCCGGCAGACTCCAGCTCGCTGATAAAGCGGCGATACGGCCCGATACCTTGGCATGACAGTATCTCGGAGAGGTCCAGCGCCTGAGCCTGACGGTAGTTATCAAGAATCACCAGGTCGGCAACTTCATCGGTCATTTCTGCCAGCAGGTCGTTGCGCTGCTTGTCGGTCATGTCGCCGCGCTTCACCACATCATCGATCAATATTTTGATATTGACCTCATGGTCAGAGCAGTTAACGCCACCTGCGTTATCAATAAAGTCAGTGTAAACGCGCACACCTTTGGCGGCGGCTTCCATTCGGCCACGTTGAGTCATCCCCAGGTTGCCGCCTTCGCCCACTACGCGGCAGTTAAGGTCTTCGCCATTAATGCGCAGCGCATCGTTAGCTTTATCGCCGACATCGGCATCGGTTTCATCCGAGCCTTTCACGTAGGTGCCGATACCGCCGTTCCAGACCAGGTCGACCTTTGACTGGAGCATGGCGCGAATCAATTCATTCGGCGACAGGTGCTCTTCCTGAATACCAAAGACCTGCTGCATTTCCGGGGTAATCGCGATGGACTTGGCGCTGCGGTTAAAGACACCTCCGCCCTGCGAAATCAGCTCAGCACTGTAATCCTCCCAACTGGAGCGCGGCAGGTTAAATAGCCTTGTACGCTCGGCAAAGGCCGCATCAGCCTCAGGGTTGGGGTCGACAAAGATATGCAGATGGTTGAACGCCCCCACCAACTGAATCTTGTCGGAAAGCAGCATGCCGTTACCAAATACGTCGCCCGCCATATCACCAATACCAACGACGCTAAACAGGTCCCGCTGGGTATCTACGCCGAGGTTTTTAAAGTGACGTTTAACCGACTGCCAGGCACCACGCGCGGTAATGCCCATTTTCTTATGGTCATATCCGTTCGCCCCGCCGGAGGCAAACGCATCCCCTAGCCAGTGGCCATACTCGATAGAGATTTCGTTGGCGATATCCGAGAATGTTGCCGTTCCTTTATCGGCGGCAACCACCATGTAGACATCGTCTTCGTCGTGGCGCACCACGTTTTTAGGCGGAACAACGTCGCTGCCATCCAGATTATCGGTCACATCTAACAGCGCACGGATAAAGGTTTTATAGCAAGCAATGCCTTCGTTCTGCTTCGTTTCGCGGTCAGCATTTTCAGGCATGCGCTTACATACAAAACCACCCTTGGCGCCTACCGGCACGATCACCGCGTTTTTGACCTGCTGCGCTTTTACCAGCCCCAGCACTTCGGTACGGAAATCTTCATGGCGGTCAGACCAGCGCAAACCACCGCGGGCTACTTTGCCACCGCGCAGGTGGACACCTTCCACGCGTGGCGAGCAGACAAAAATCTCGAACATCGGCCGTGGCTTGGGCATTCCGGTGACTTTGGAAGGCTCAAGCTTAAAGGCGATGTAGTCTTTAAAGCGGCCGTCTTCAGCACGCTGGTAGTAGTTGGTGCGCAGTGTTGCCTGAATAAGCTCCATAAAACGACGTAACAGTTGGTCATCGTTTAGGCTGGCAACGGCTTCCAACTGCTCATTAAGCCGCGTGATGCACTCGTCGGTATCGTGTGAGTCCAGCGCAGGATCAAAGCGCAGACGGAACATTTCTACCAGTAACTGAGTAATGGCCGGGTAGTTGGCCAAGGTCGCGGCAATGTAGTTTTGAGACATGCCAAAGCGGATTTGCTTGAGATAACGTGCGTATCCACGCAGCATGGCGACTTCGCGCCAGTCCAGCCCTGCCGCAATAATCAGCCGGTTAAAGGCGTCGTTATCCGCTTCGCCCGCCCAAATACGTTTAAACGCTTCACTGAAGGTTTCGCGCATTTCACCCAGGCTGACATCTTTATTACCGTGCTCAAGCTCAAAGTCGTGAATCCAGTAATGCTGCTGCGGCGCACTAATGTCGTAGGGGCGTTCACTAATAACCCGAAGCCCCAGGTTCTCCATCATGGGCAACACATCAGACAGCGGGATCGGCGAACCACGATGGAAAAGCTTCAGGTTTACGCCACTGCCCTGCTCTTCCAGCGGCCGATAAAGCGACAGCGACAGCGCCTCACCGTTATCCAGTGCCAGCAAGTGCTGTATATCGAATACTGCGGTGCGCGCATTGAAGTCTTCGCGATAGCTTGCCGAGAAGGCGCTTTGGAACTGCTCCATCTGATGATTGGCGCGCTCTTCTCCAAAACCCTCAATCATCGCGGCCATCAGCTCGTCGCGCCAGCTGCGAGCCAAGCGGGCAACCTTGCTTTCCAGGCGTTTAAGGTCGTACTGGCTGGGTGCATCGCCGTTAAAGCGCAGAATCAGTTGAATACGCGCCAGAACCGACTCTGACAAGTAGGTATTAAAATCGCCAAAGTGCGCGTCAAGCTCGTCACACAACAGGTTTTGAATGCGTTGACGCAAATCGGTTGAAAACACATCGCGAGGCACAAACACCAGGCACGAGTAGAACTTGCCGCTAACATCGGCACGGATAAACAGGCGTACCTGGCGGCGTTCCCGAATATCAAGAATGCCCAGCGCGGTATGCGCTAGTGAATCCGTACTGATCTGGAACAGGTCATCGCGGGGATAAACTTCAAGCACCTGTAGAAGCTGCTTACCGTTATGCCCTTGGGGGTTAAACCCGGCGATATCCGAGACAGCTTTTAGTTTACGGCGCAGCAGCGGAATATTGCGCGGCGACTCGTTGTACACCGTAGAGGTGAACAAACCAAAGAAGCGACGCTCGCCAATCACATTGCCGTCGTCGTCGTAGCGGTCAACGGTGATGTAGTCTGGGTAGGTCGGGCGGTGTACCCGCGAGTGGTGGGCACTTTTGGCAAACGAGAGTAATTGGGGCACCAATTCATAGTTGCCGTGCTCGTCAATGCCCTCTTCGGCACGAATGCGCTCATCGTAGCGTGGATCATCCAGGCGGAAGACCCCGAGCACGCTATTCGGGTCGCGCTGCAGCTCATCGCCTTCCAACAGGTATTCGTCATACCCCAGGAAAGTGAAATTATCCTTAACCAGCCACTCTAAAAAGGCGATGGCCTCTTCATGGTCGTCCGGGTCGATTTGCGGGGGGCAGTTCTTTTCAAGCTCTTGGATTGCGGCGGTGATCTGACGGGTAATCGCGTCGTAGTCATCAACCGCAGTACGTACATCACGCAGTACTTGATAGAGCTTTTTCTCGATATTCGACAGCGCGTCAGGGTCCGTATGACGATCAACCTCGATAACGATGAGCGACTCACGCGCCTCTGGGGCATTGGCATCACGAGGTGAGGTCAGCGTTTGCAGCTGATTCTGCTCATTGCGGGCCACGGCAAATACGGAATTTTGAATCGCATGGACGGTAAGCCCTTGGCGATTCAGTTCAATGCGTATCGAGTCGACCAAAAAAGGCATGTCTTCATGCAGTACCGCCACAAAGGTATGCGTCGACTGCCAACCATGCTCTTCAAAGTCAGGGTTGAAAACGCGCACTTTAGGGCGCTTCGCATCGTGGTGCTGTAGAAACTGCCAAATGGATAATGTGGCGCCGTAAAGATCGTCCAAGCGGCGATCAACAAGATCCTCTAACGGCACGCTCGCGTAAAAACGTCGTGCAAACGCCTCTATCGCCGTTGCTCGCTCCGGTTCCAGCCGCGCTTCCAAGCGCTCAAATAGCTGCTTCAAAAGGTCTTGCCGACTCTCTTCACTCGCAACGTATTGCATCCATCACCTCGACTGCCGGAAAAAACGTGGGACGATAGGCCTTTAGGCCAATATAACGACTAGCTTACGCCACCCTGGATCATCACTCTATCCATCTGGCATGTTCTTCATGGTATATACCTCTTTCGCATTATGCGCCCTATTGACCATCCTCGCGCCGCGTGAGCCATACGCCACATTCACAATGGTCGGTGAATGGAAACTGGTCAAATAGTGCAAAGCGTTCTATCTGGTGCGTTTTAGTGAGCAGCGCCAGGTTTTCGGCAAGTGTTGCTGGGTTACATGAAATATAGACGATCTGGTCGTATTCACTGATTTGCTGGCAGCTCTGCGCGTCCAGCCCAGCGCGGGGCGGGTCAACCAGCACCGTGGAGAAGCGATATTCGTCCAATGCCATTTCAGCCACGCGCCGCCCGCCTTTTTCGCCTTTAAGCGCCAGCGCAAACTCTTCGGCTGACATACGGGCTACATGAGCATTGGTGATCTTGTTGGCTTCAAGGTTGACGTTAGCGCTGGCGACCGACGTGCGCGAAATTTCAGTGGCCAGGACGCGCCGAAAATTATCGGCCAGGGCGATGGTGAAATTGCCGTTGCCACAGTAAAGCTCGACGAGGTCTTCATCCTGACGTCCGGCCGTCACTTCACGCGCCCAGCTCAGCATCGTTTGGCAGATATGCGCATTGGGCTGGGTAAAGCTGTTTTCGACCTGCTGATAGTCAAGCGAGCGCCCATCAACCGTTAAACGCTCCCACACGTGGTCACGGGTAAGCACCAGGCGCTGCTTGCGTGAGCGGCCAATGATCATAATGCCAAGCTCGGCTTCCAGGGCGCGTGCTTCTTGCTCCCAAGCGTCACCTAGCGGACGGTGGTAAATCAGCGTGACCAGCACCTCGCCTGACAGCGTAGTAAGAAACTCCACCTGAAACAGGCGCCGACGCAGTTCGTCACTGGCCAGAAAAGCCTCGCGCAGACGCGGCATTAGCACATTGATGGACTCGCTTGCAACGTCAAACTGGTCAAGCCGCACGACCTGCTTGTTTTTAGGGTCGGCTGGGTCGACCTCAAACATGGCGTAGTAAAGATCATCGCCTTCATGCCAGATACGAAACTCACAGCGCTGGCGATAGTGGCTGGGCGGTGAGGCAAAGACCTCAAGTGCGGGCGGATTAAACACCGCAAAAGTGCTTTCCAGGTAAGCACGCTTCTCGGCAAGCTGCTCGTCATAACGTTCGGGTTGTATCACGGGGATAGCCAAGTCGGCGCCTCTTTTTTCATAAACGGTATTAATATCAATGCTAATAACAGTCGTGTCGGCTCAGGCTGAAAATACGCGCCCTAAGCGCTTAACGCCAACCGGCCAGGAACAGAAAATCCAAACTGCGCAAAGCCTGGGCTTAGCGCATCGGCAGAAGCCGTGGTAAAAAATCGGCCATCTTGCCCTTTTTTTAACGGCGGCGCGATTTGACCTACACGCCGAGCGATCGCATCGCCGGAGTCAATCCAATTCACGGGTGTGGGGGCGAGTGCTTCAAGCCAGGGTTTTAACAGGGGGAAATGCGTACAGCCCAGCACTACGGTATCCACTGGTGGCTGAGTGTTCGACGTTTGCCAAAGCGGCGCCAGGGCTTGCTGAAGCCGTTGGCGGTCTGGCTGGCCGCCGCCAAGTAGCGCCTCGGCTTCCAGCACCAGCGCATCGGCGGCTACCCGGGTGATGAGGCAGTCGCTGGCAAAGTTTTCAATCAACTTTTGCGTATAGGGCCTACCCACAGTAGCGCGAGTAGCCAGTAGGCCAATATGGCGTGTTTGGCTAATGGCGGCGGCGGGTTTAATGGCGGGTACCGTGCCGACCACAGGGATCGTCAGGGCGCTGCGCAAACCATCCAGCGCGAGTGTGCTGGCCGTATTGCAGGCAACGACCAGCACGCTTGGCTGGCAGGCCTGAACGGCGGCCTGGCAAACCGACACGATACGCGCTGAAAGCGTTACGTCATCACGCAGCCCATAAGGCATCCACGCGTTATCGCAGGCGTAGCACATCGCCGTATCAGGATAATACTGACGCAGTGAGCGGGCGACCGAAAGCCCACCCACGCCGGAGTCAAAAATCAGCACGGGGCCAGCCATTACTGCCCCTTTGCCGTTTGCTTTGATAAGCACACCTGCTTCTCCATCAGCCGCTCATTCACGGGGCGCTAGTTTAACACGCCCCGCTGGCAGCCAAAGGAACGCTCTGCTGATTAGATCGCGGGTATGTCCGCGCCGCGTAGTTCAGCGTAAAGCTCTGGGTAATCCTGTTGCAGGCGCTCAAGCTCCTGCTCAGCGCCTTCTGGCAGCGCGTGCAGCAGCTCTTGCATATCTTCCTCACTAAAATATTGATCAATAAGAGGGAAAAGACCTTCACGCTCCTGGCGTAGATACGCCCTATGCGCCTCAAGGTAAGCTTTTAAATCCTCGGCAAAACGATCCATCGGCAAGATGTTGTCCATCAGGATCGTATCGATGTTGTCGGACAGCAATTGAAGGCGTGGCTTGAGCTCAAGATAATCGCTGGTCATTTTCTCCATTAATTCCAGATGCTCGGGCGCTTGGGTTTCCAAACGATCAACGCATATACGCTCTAACGGGGCCGCGAAACCTTCCATGTAAGACAAAATGTAATCCACGACTTCACGCATCAGCTGAAAATTGGGCCGCTCACCCTGAGCCAGGGTCTTTTGTTTAAGCTGCAAGACATGAAGCATTCGTGCCATGTTGGCATGATCTAGACGCAGTTGGTTTAACATCGTGCCGTCTCCTGTGTGGTGTCATGCCTGCCGCCTTAACTCTGAAGTGGCGTTGGGCACGCAATCATAAGCGGGTATTACTACACTACGCCTATGGGCGATGGCTAAGCGCTATCGTCATGTAGGTACCGCTACGTATTATGGTTAGATGTCACCATGCGCTTAAGGCGCCACCCTGACAAGCATATCGTTTGTATCAGTTTTTATGGAAGCTATGCAAAAGGTAGTCGGGCAATACGCCATTTGCCATACGCTCTTATGATTACCTCATTACTCAACATCTCGATTTACAACGGAAGTTTACATGGATCTTTTCGACTCTCAGCGTGCAACACCCAGCGATGACGCGCCGTTGGCGTATCGGATGCGCCCGCAGACGCTTGATGACTACGTCGGCCAGCAAGCGTTGGTGGGTCAAGACAAGCCGCTTCGTCGCATGGCCGAAGCAGGCTTGGTACGCTCAATGATTTTGTGGGGGCCGCCAGGCGTTGGCAAAACAACCCTGGCTGAGCTACTCGCGCGCGCATCCAGCGCACATCTGGAGCATTTAAGCGCGGTGATGGCAGGCGTCAAGGAGATACGCGCCGTGGTTGAGCGCGCCCAGCAGCATACCTCACCGGTCATTCTGTTTCTGGATGAGATCCATCGTTTAAACAAGAGCCAGCAGGATGCCTTGCTGCCTCATGTAGAGTCGGGACTGCTAACCCTGATTGGCGCCACCACGGAGAACCCCTCCTTCGAGGTCAACTCTGCCCTGCTATCTCGCGCTCGAGTTTACGTTTTGAAGGCACTCTCGCAAGAGGAGCTGATAGCCGTCATGCGCCAAGCGCTGACTGACGAGCAGCGCGGCCTTGGCAAACGTGCGATTGTTGTGGAGGACGATGTGCTTGCTGCCCTGGCGCACGCAAGTGCGGGCGATGCCCGGCGCGCGTTGGGACTTTTAGAAACCGCTTGTGACTTTACCCAGCCAGAGAGTGGCCAGGAGGTGCTTCACATGTCGGTATTGGCAGATGTTATTGGCCATCAGGCAAGCGCATTTGATAAGCAGGGCGACGCTTATTACGACCTGCTCTCAGCGATTCATAAATCCATACGCTCTTCACGCCCTGACGCAGCGTTACTTTATATGGCGCGCTTTATTCAGGGCGGCGGTGATCCTTTGGATGTGGTTCGCAGGCTTAGCGCCATTGCGTCAGAAGATGTTGGTAATGCCGACCCACGTGCGCTTCCGTTGGTGATAGCGGCTTGGGACGCCTACCTTCGCTTGGGAGACTACGAAGGCCAGCGTGCCATTGCCCATGCAGCCATCCATTTGGCCGTGGCGCCCAAAAGCAACCGAATTGACCGCGCCTGGAGCGCTGCAAAACAGTACGCGCGTCAGCAGCCTCAAATAGAGGTACCCACTTATTTACGCAATGCGCCCACCAGGCTTATGGAGCAGCTAGGCCATGGCGAAGGCTACCGCTACGCGCATAACGAGCCTGATGGCTATCCCGCGGGTAGTGCTCACGACTGCTGGCCAGAGGATTTGCCCAAAGCGCGCTTTTTTGAGCCTAGCCAGTTTGGCCAGGAGAAGCGCTTCGGCGAGATAATGGCCTGGCGGGAAAATCGTGACCAGGAAGCAGATCAGGCGCCCTAAGGCGTCTGATCATTCACGGGTAAACCGCCGACGTTTTAGAGCTCTTCACGAATAACGTCGGTGCCTTCCGGAATTTCGAAGTTAAACAGGCCACGGTCAATAGACCCGTTCTGGGTGATATCGCTAAACCGAATAAGCGTTTTTTGACCAGTGCTGTCCATCATCCAAAGCTCAGTGAGCGTGTCATTGTCAAATACCATGCTCAACTCTTCAAACAGCGTGTCTGCCGAGTTTGGGATCAGCGTGAACACATCTTCACCGCTCTCCTGCTCATACACCACATCATAACTTGCCGTCAGGTCATTGATACTGCCAGAGAGCAGAAGCGCAGGCGTGTGCGTTACGCGGTCATCCATCGGCTGCACCGTTACCTGTTCAAGGTCCGGATCGTAGAGATACACATCGTTGCCATCGGACACGACGACCTGCGTATAAGGCGCTTCGACTTCCCAACGCAACATGCCTGGGCGTGAGAGCCACATTTCGCCACGCGCACTTTGCAAACGCTGGCCACTACCATCAAGAATCTGCTGCTCAAAGGTCGCCTGATAGCTTTCCAGGGGCTCCAGGCGCTCGGTTAAACGCTCAGCGGCATCATTGGCCCATGCAGCGGGGGTAGCAAACGTCAATCCAAGAGCGGCCGCGGCCAATGACAAGGGTGAAGAAAGCAGAGTTTGCGTGTCGCGCATAGTGTTCTCCCTGGGCATACGTTGTCGAGTTGAATAGACCTACGCTGCCGGATTGAAGCTGATAAAAGTAGTACAGATGAACCAGTACTGATAAACCAATGCTGAGGACTTTCAACAACGTCCATGTGATTCTTCAGACGCGAAACGCGCCACGGGGTTTCATCCGCGGCGCGATTTTCACGCTTCTTGCATGATTACTAAATGCACGATTACTAAATGCAGAATTACTAATTGCGGCATTAATGCCCCACCGGCGGTGGCGCTAATACTTCGCGGGCGCCGTTGCTGCCCATGGCAGAAACGATCTGTGCCGCCTCCATGGCATCGACCAGGCGCGCGGCTCGGTTGTAACCAATCTTAAAGCGCCGCTGTACCGCAGAAATCGAGGCTTTTTTGGTTTCGGTCACAAACTGAACCGCTTCATCATACAGTGCGTCCTGTTCAGCATCGTCGCCATCACTGCCTTCTGCCTCAAGCCCTGTTAGCGCATCCGCCGAGACGCCGCCCGACAAAATTTCCTCAATGTATTCAGGGGTACCGCGGCGCTTCCAATCCTCAACCACACGGTGCACTTCGTCATCATCAACAAACGCGCCATGCACTCGATTAGGCGGACCAGAGCCCGCAGGCAAATACAGCATGTCGCCATGACCCAGCAGGCTTTCAGCGCCGCCCTGGTCCAAAATCGTACGAGAATCGATCCGTGAAGAGACCTGGAATGCCATGCGCGAAGGAATATTCGCCTTGATCAAGCCCGTTACCACGTCCACCGAGGGGCGCTGGGTGGCTAGGATCAGGTGAATACCGGCTGCCCGCGCTTTTTGCGCCAGGCGGGCAATCAGCTCTTCCACCTTTTTGCCGACGATCATAAACATGTCGGCAAATTCATCGATGACCACCACGATATAGGGCAGTTTCTCAAGCACTGGGGGCGTTTGGTGCATTTCCCAGGGTTGCGGCTCCCAAAGCGGGTCGGCTACCTGAGCACCTGCGCGCTCGGCTTCATCCAACCGGCCGTTAAAGCCGGCAATATTACGCACACCCATGGCCGCCATCAGCTTATAGCGGCGCTCCATTTCAGCGACACACCAACGTAGGCTATTGGCGGCCTCTTTCATATCGGTCACGACCGGCGCCAGCAGGTGCGGGATACCGTCGTAGACCGAAAGCTCCAGCATCTTAGGGTCCACCATGATGAGCTTAAGCTCATCTGGCGTGGCTTTCAGCAGCATCGAAATCAGCATTGCGTTAACGCCCACCGATTTACCTGAACCGGTGGTGCCCGCCACCAGCAGGTGGGGCATCTTGCCGAGGTTGGCAATCACAGGCCCACCACCGATATCCTGGCCAAGCGCCATGGTTAGCGGTGAGGTTTCCTGCTGGTAGCGCTCGGAGTCGATGACTTCACGCAGACGAATCATTGCCCGATGCGGGTTAGGAATTTCGATCCCAACGGTAGGCCGCCCAGGAATCACCTCAACCACGCGCACGCTTTTTACCATTAGCGAGCGGGCCAGGTCTTTGGAAAGATTGCTGATTTTGGACGCTTTCACCCCTGCCGCTGGCCTGATTTCAAATCGCGTGATGACGGGGCCAGGCCATGTATCGACTACTTCTGCTTTTACGCCATATTCACGCAGCCGCACTTCCAGCAGCTCTGCCATATCGGCCAGCTGTTCGTCTGTGTAGTTCGGCTGATGCGGCTCAGCGGGCGTTAGCAGTTGGAGGCTGGGCACATCGCCTTCCGGTTCTGGCAATGTCTCAAAAGCAGGCCGCTGATTTTGCAGGTGCTCAACCGTCCAGAGCGTCGGCCCGCTGTCGGCTTCATTGACCACGTTATCCGCAGAGAAGGTCGGCTCATGGCGTGCAGTGTTGGCGGGCAAAGGCGTAGGGCTAAGCAAAGGCTCATCGTCATCCTCTTCCCATACCGGCTCAGGAACGACTTCAGGCACCCGCTCACGGCGGGGCTCAGTATATGAAGGCGTAGCGGCAAGTGAAGGCTCACCTTGAGGCGCCGCCTCAGGCTGATCAAACGCGCTTAGCCTGGGCTCAGGGCGCAGAGGCGTGTCTTCCTGAACCGCCTGCTCTTGCTCATCCCAGCCATCGTGCTGCCACTCCTCCGTTTTCAAGCCCTGCTCATCGTCTTGCGCTTCCTCGGCGTCCTCTTCTTGACGGAAGAAGTGCGAGACAGCGGGCACCGCAGCATCGTCTTCACGAGAAGCGCGTAACGACATCGGCTCTTCAGACGTTGATGATTCAGCGGCTGGCGCAGCGTCGCTGTCAGGCGTGGGCTCTGGGATGACCTCAGGTTGACGCGCTTTGGGTGGCTCTGAATTGAGCTCTGAAGTGCGATCAGCGTTGATCGATACTGGCTCATCACTCTGCGCTGCTGCGGGGCTCTCTGCCTCAGGCGCTGGCGCTTGCGCGGGTTCTGGTGCTGCATCTGGCTGCGGTACAGCGTCAGGCTCAGTGGCCGTTACCACCGCAGGCTTGGTCTGTGTTTCGGCAGCCGTCGTTGCCGCTGAAAAAGCGCTCGCTGCCCAAGGAATCGACGTATCGTTTGTGGTCGCCGCAGGCGTTTCTTGCGCGGCAGACGGTGCCGAGAACTCGGGCTCGCGACGTTCACGATGTGTATCGCGGCTGGTTTTGGCTTTAGGTGCTCGTGGAGGCTCTTCCGCTTTTGGCGCAGGCTTTAAAGAGGCGCGCAGCGCAGCCCGCTCGCGGCGTTTCTCACGACTTTTTTCCCGGCGGGCACTCAACCAGCCACCAACACGGCATAAGCGGCGACCTACTTCATCCGCCACCCGCAGCCAGGACGTACCGCTAAACAGCGGGAAGCCAATCAGTATCAAGGCCGCAGCAATTAGCCCCACACCACCACTGCCGACCAGTGGTTTGAGGGTATTGACCAACCCCTCCCCCAAAATACCGCCGGAGGCATAGGGTAAAATGCTGTTAGGGTGATAAAAGTGCAGCGCACCCAGCATGGTCGTGCCAAACATCAACAGCACCAGACCGCCAGCATGTACGGCAACCGCCACGGGGTCGAACTCAAAGCGCACCTGGCGCGAGCGCATTAGCCACCATGCGGTAAAGCCAAACATACCCGGCCACCACAAAGCACTAGCCCCCAACAGCGAATACAGGACATCCGCAAGCCAAGCGCCGACCGGTCCCATCCAGTTGCGAACGTCCGTTTCAGGCCCCTGATAAGACCAACCTGGATCTTCCGGATGATAACTAAACAGTGCTAATAATAAAAAAACGCACAGCGCCAGCAGTACCACTACTACGCCTTCACGCACCGAGCCTTGCAAGCGCAGACCGAACCGGCGAGCTTTATCTTTCGCGGCTTTAACCCGCGCAGAAGAGGCCGAAGATGGTGCTTGACGCGAATTACGCTGCGTTCGCTTGTCTACCGCCTTATTCACTTTCAAGCGATTCTCCCTTTACACCTCAATGGTGTCTTTAATCCACTTGCGAGTTTGCATCATACCGAGCATCCTTGCGCCGTCACAGAGCTTCTCATCAAGTGCTCAGTAACAGGAGCAAATAATGCTACCTTGGCTTTCTTCGCCATACCCTACCTTTCCGCCTACCCGCATTGCCATGGACTCGCCCAATGGGCTGCTGGCAGCAGGTGGCGAGCTTTCTCCGCGCTGGCTGGTGGAAGCGTACCGGCGCGGTATTTTCCCATGGTACAGCGATGACGACCCCATTTTATGGTGGAGTCCCGATCCGCGCATGGTACTACGCCCTGAGCAGTTCAAGCTGCGGCGTAGCTTAGCAAAACGACTGCGCAATGGGGGCTTTAACATCACCGTTAATCAACAGTTTGAACACGTCATTAATGCCTGTGCTGCGCCACGCGATGAAGACGCAGGCACCTGGATCACCGTTGATATGTACAATGCCTACGTAGCGCTTCACCGTCTAGGGATTGCACACAGTATCGAGGTCCATCACGCCGGCCAATTGGTAGGTGGCCTTTATGGTTTAGCGATGGGACCGGTATTTTTCGGCGAATCGATGTTTTCGAACATCGCCGATGCCTCTAAAGTGGCCCTTGCTCACTTGGCGGGCGCTATGCAGGCACATGGCGGCAAGTTGATTGATTGCCAAATGCACACACCGCACCTTGCAAGCATGGGTGCGACAACAGTCGCCCGAGAGACGTTCATCAACTATCTTGAACAGTGGTTGCCCGAAGCGGCGTTTAATGTGTCATCACATGAGGCATTGTCAGTGCCTGCATCCCCCTGGCTAGAAGCGGTATCGCGCTATAACACCCCGTGATGCTGGCTGGGTTGGGTTAATTTATCAAGGAGGCAAGCTTTGAGTAGTAATACTCCGCGTCGGCCGGTGCGGGATCTGCGCTTCTTCCTTACCGTGCCTCATGCCTGCAGCTATTTACCCGGCAAAGAAGCGACAACGCTTTTTCTTGACCCGCAAGAGTCTCCCGTTCGGGGCGTATATGACTCGCTGGCGCTACTCGGGTTTCGGCGCAGTGGTCGGCATCTCTACCGGCCCCACTGTGAAAACTGTAATGCCTGCCAGTCCGTGCGTATTCCTGTTGAGCCCTTTGCGCCCAACCGCTCCCAGCGCAAGGTGTGGCGCCGGAACGCAGATATCACCACTCGCGTCGTTCCTGCACGCTATGAGGCGCGACACTATGAGCTCTATGCAGACTATATTCGCCATCGCCATGCCGATGGTGACATGTACCCACCCAATCGTGAACAGTACCGCACGTTTTTAACCCTGGGGGAGCCGTATGCCTACTTGCTGGAGATGTATGCAGGCTCGGAGCTGGTGGCCGTATCGGCATTTGACCAGCTAGAGCACGGCCTTTCGGCCATTTACACGTTTTTTGGCGTTGGCGATGCCCTAGACAGGCGCTCTTTAGGCACCCTTGCTATCCTTCAGCTCATTGCGCTGACGCGTGAAAAAGGCCTATCCCACCTGTATTTAGGGTACTGGATCGAAGAGTGTCGTAAAATGCGCTACAAGCAGGATTTTTCTCCCATTGAAGTGCTGGATGGGCGTTATTGGCGGCCCTTAATTCGCTAAAGCCAGCAAATTAAGCCAGCTTTTTTGCCTTGACGACGGGCTTACGGCACAATATAGCGCTGTTTCTTAAGTGTCAGCCTTCTGGCCCTTAAAACCTGAAACGGTTTTGGTTTGCTAACTACGTTAAATAAGTGAGGATCTGCCTATATGGCACGCGAAGATCATATTGAAATGGAAGGTGTTATCGTTGATACCCTTCCCAACACCATGTTCCGTGTTGAGCTTGAGAACGGTCACGTTGTAACCGCTCATATCTCCGGCAAAATGCGTAAAAACTATATCCGCATTCTGACGGGCGATAAAGTGAAAGTGGAACTAACGCCGTACGATCTTTCCAAAGGCCGCATTGTCTACCGTTCGCGCTAAGCCTTTATAACGCCTTTTCAGCCAGCACGCAGTACGGCGCCGTTACCTGTATACGACAACGCCCCGTCGAAGACAGGGCGCTGTGCATTACGGTATGATTAGGCGCTACGCATTAAGGCGATCTTAGCGCCCTTTTCAGGGCGCATCCGCCATCTCAGTCTCGGTGGAGAGATGCAGCTCCCCCTCCTCCAGACTGACATGCACAATACCGCCATTATCGGCCAACTCGCCAAACAGAATCATTTCAGCAAGCGGCTTTTTCAGCTTCTCTTGAATCAAGCGCGCCATGGGGCGAGCACCCATATCCGGATCGTAACCTTTCTCGGCTAACCAGTCCCGGGCCGCATCATCAACCTCGAGCTGTACACGCTTCTCGTCCAGCTGCGCCTGCAGTTCAATCAAGAACTTGTCGACCACGTTACGCACAACAGACGTCGGTAACGCATGGAACTGAATGATACCGTCCAAGCGGTTACGGAACTCCGGCGAGAACGTACGGCGGATAACTTCCATCGCATCGGTTGAGTGATCCTGGCTTTGGAAACCGATAGAGCGACGCGAGGCCTGCTCGGCACCTGCGTTAGAGGTCATGATGACAATAACATGGCGGAAGTCAGCTTCACGTCCGTTGTTATCGGTCAGGCGGCCATGGTCCATTACCTGCAGCAGCAGGTTAAAGACTTCCGGGTGCGCTTTCTCAATCTCATCCAACAACAGTACGCAGTGCGGCTGCTTGGTCACTGCTTCGGTTAACAGCCCGCCCTGGTCATACCCGACATAGCCGGGAGGCGCACCGATCAAGCGCGATACGGTGTGACGCTCCATGTATTCCGACATATCAAAGCGCACAAGCTCGATACCCATGATATGGGCAAGCTGCTTGGCTACTTCGGTTTTACCTACCCCCGTCGGCCCAGCAAACAGGAAGCTACCTACCGGCTTATCGGGCGATTTAAGCCCTGCCCGCGAAAGCTTGATAGCGGCAGAGAGCGTATCAATGGCTTCGTCCTGCCCGAACACCAGCATTTTCAGGTCACGATCGAGCTTCTCAAGCAGCTTGCGGTCCGAGCTTGAAACGCTCTTCGGCGGAATGCGTGCAATAGAGGCCACTATAGCTTCCACCTGCTCTACATCAATGGTGTTTTTGCGCACCTCAGGGGGCAATAGCCGCTGGTGAGCGCCCGCCTCGTCAATGACGTCAATGGCCTTATCCGGCAAATGACGATCATTGATGTAACGATCGGCCAAACGTGCTGCGCTTTCCAGCGCACCATCGGTGTACTTAAGCTCGTGGTGCTCTTCAAAGCGAGAGCGCAATCCTTTAAGAATCTTGATCGTATCGTCAACCGAGGGCGCGAGTACGTCGACTTTCTGGAAGCGACGCGCCAATGCACGATCTTTTTCAAAAATACCGCGAAATTCCTGGAACGTCGTGGAGCCAATACAGCGCAGCTCGCCCGAGGAGAGCAGCGGTTTCAGCAGGTTAGAGGCATCCATTACGCCACCAGAGGCAGCACCCGCACCGATAATCGTATGAATCTCATCGATAAACAGCACGGCATTGGGCTGCTTGCGTAGCTCGCTCAGCAGGCTTTTTAGACGTTTTTCAAAATCGCCACGGTATTTGGTTCCGGCAAGCAGCGCGCCCATATCCAGCGAATAAACTACGGCGTCTGCAATAACGTCCGGAACGTCTTCTTCAACGATACGCTTGGCAAGGCCTTCAGCCACAGCGGTCTTGCCTACGCCAGCCTCGCCGACTAGCAGCGGGTTGTTTTTACGCCGACGCGCCAGAATCTGCACAACGCGCTCAAGTTCGTGGTCACGGCCAATCAACGGGTCAATTTTGCCCAGGCGGGCCTGCTCGTTCAGGTTAGTGGCATACCCGGTCAACGGATGTGCACCACCTTCACTTGCGCCCTCTTCGACCTCCTCACCCTCTTGCGATGATGACGGCGCCTCGCCATGGCCTGCTACTTTGGAAATACCGTGGGCGATGTAGTTAACCGCATCGACACGAGCAACGCTTTGCTGCTTGAGGAAATAGACCGCCTGGCTTTCCTGCTCAGAAAAAATGGCCACCAATACATTGGCGCCGGTAACTTCGCTTTTGCCTGACGACTGAACATGGAAAACCGCCCGCTGTAGCACACGCTGAAAACCAAGCGTCGGCTGCGTTTCACGGTCCCCATGGCCTTCGGGAATAAGCGGTGTGGTTGAATTAATAAAATCCTGCAGATCGGACCGCAGCTTGTCGAGGTTTGCCCCACACGCTTTTAAGACATCAACTGCTGAGGCATTGTCCAGCAACGCTAACAGTAGGTGCTCAACGGTCATGAACTCGTGGCGCTTTGAACGGGCCACGGTAAAAGCCGTGTTCAGGGTCAGTTCAAGTTCTTTGCTCAGCATGGCAGTCCCCTTTTCGCTACTACCTAGGGCATTTCGCCACCTAGGACTTGCGTCGGATCAATTTAGTCGACCGGCACTTTCAACATCGGGTACAAATGGCAGGGTTGCAAGCCTCACCGACAAATTTTTATCAACCCTTTCAATTTGCGGCTTCAATATCACTCATTAACGGGTGTTCGCATTCACGTGCATACTCATTAACCTGATGGCATTTGGTCTCGGCAATGTCTCGTGTAAAAACACCACAGGTCGCTTTTCCTTGGGTATGCACCGCCAGCATTGTTTGCACCGCTTTTTCGCTATCCATACTGAAAAATTCTTGCAGCACTTCAATAACAAAATCCATGGGCGTGTAGTCGTCGTTATGCAGCACGACTTTGTATAGAGGCGGTTGTGCTAAAGCGGGCTCAGCAGACTGAGTCGCTACATCCCCATCATCAGGCATTTCAGGCCGCGTCATGCCGGCCATCGCATATGACATTGCGGTTACATCAACCGTCGTCATACCGAACATTGTCATATCAAACATTGGAATAGACATAGATCGCACTGTTAGTTCTCTCAAGACGCATAAAACGACCTAGTCGAAACGACTCCACCTTTGCAGCCGCAAGGGTAACCCGTCAAAGACTATGACGCTTAAGTTCTACAAGGGTTCACGTGGCATCAAAAATATCATACTTCAAAAGTCAAAAACCCCCGTTCTTTATTGGAACGAGGGTTTCGCTTTCACGCCCCCATTAACGAGGGCATTTTGGCCTTAACCTTTTGCCACCACGGCTAACGCTTCGTTCAGCGTTTTGCTCGGGCGCATGGCCTGGCTTGCCAGCTCACCGTTCGGACGGAAATAGCCCTGAATATCAACGGCTTTTCCTTGAACATCGTTAAGTTCTGCAACGATGGTTTGCTCATTGGCTTCCAGCTTCTCGGCCAACTGAGCAAACAGTGCTTTCAGCTCAGCATCGTCATTCTGAGCGGCCAGCGCCTCTGCCCAATAAAGTGCCAGGTAGAAGTGGCTACCACGGTTATCAAGCTCACCGACCTTACGTGAAGGCGACTTGTTGCTATCCAGGAACTTGCCGTTGGCTTCATCAAGCGTCTTCGCCAGTACGGTGGCACGTGCGTTGCCGAAGGTGCTGCCCAGGTGCTCAAGCGACGCCGCCAGCGCGAGGAATTCGCCCAGCGAGTCCCAACGCAGGTGGTTCTCTTCCAGGAACTGCTGAACGTGCTTGGGAGCACTACCGCCCGCGCCAGTTTCAAACAGGCCACCGCCATTCATCAGCGGAACGATAGACAGCATCTTCGCGCTGGTGCCCAGCTCCATGATCGGGAACAGGTCGGTCAGGTAGTCGCGCAGCACGTTGCCGGTGACAGAAATGGTGTCTTCGCCTTTGCGGATACGCTCAAGCGATACCGCCATGGCATCAACCGGCGCCAGGATACGGATATCCAGGCCGTTGGTATCGTGATCGTTAAGGTACGCTTCTACCTTCTTGATCAGTTGCGCATCATGAGCGCGGTTAGCATCCAGCCAGAAAATAGCCGGAACGCCGCTTTCGCGCGCACGCGTAACAGCAAGCTTCACCCAGTCCTGAATCGGCGCATCTTTGGTTTGGCACATACGCCAGATATCGCCTGCTTCAACGTCATGGCTAAACAGCGTGTTGCCATTTTCGTCCGTCACCACCACGGTGCCATCGGCAGCGATCTGGAAGGTTTTATCGTGGGAGCCGTACTCTTCGGCTTTTTGCGCCATCAGGCCCACGTTAGGCACGCTACCCATGGTGGTCGGGTCAAACGCACCGTGCTTTTTGCAATCTTCGATCACCGCTTGATAGATAGTCGCGTAGCAACGATCCGGAATAACCGCTTTGGTGTCGTGCAATTGGTCATCGGCACCCCACATTTTACCGGAGTCACGAATCATTGCTGGCATAGAGGCATCGATGATCACATCAGAAGGCACGTGAAGGTTGGTAATACCCTTGTGAGAGTTCACCATCGCCATCGGCGGGCGCTCTTGGTAAAGCGCTTCGATATCACCTTTGATAGCGTCTTGCTGGTCGCTTGGCAGCGACTCAATGGCACTGTAGAGATCGCCAATACCGCTATTAGGGTTAAATCCAGCTGACTTCAGCGCATCGGCGTGCTTTTCAAGTGCGGCTTTGTAGAACTCTTCAACCACGATGCCGAACATGATCGGGTCGGAAACCTTCATCATGGTGGCTTTCAGGTGGAGCGAGAACAGTACGTTGCGCGCCTTGGCATCGCTGATTTCGCTGTCGATAAAGCTGCGCAGGCGGCGGCTGCTCATGCAGGCTGCATCAATCACTTCGCCTTCAAGAACGGCCAGGCCTTCTTTTAGGACAGTTGTGGAGCCATCTTTTTGCTGCAGTTCAATCTTGAGCTTGCCGGCTTTTTCCATAACGGCGGATTGCTCGCTGCCGTAGAAGTCGCCTTCGCTCATGTGAGCCACGTGAGACTGAGAGTCGCTGCTCCACTCGCCCATGCGATGCGGGTACTTGCGCGCGTAGTTCTTGACCGACTTCGGCGCACGGCGGTCAGAGTTACCTTCACGCAGCACCGGGTTTACCGCACTACCCTTGGCCTTATCGTAAGCCGCTTTGATAGCTTTTTCTGCGTCGTTTTTAGGCTCTTCCGGGTACTCCGGCAGCGGGTAGCCTTGGCCTTGAAGCTCTTTGATCGTGGCTTTCAGCTGCGGGCCAGAGGCGCTGATATTGGGCAGCTTAATAATATTGGCTTCAGGCGTAGTCGCTAACTTGCCAAGCTCTGCCAGGTCATCACTAACGCGCTGCTCGTCGTTAAGCAGGTCAGGGAACTGGGCCAGCACACGTGCCGCCAATGAAATGTCGCGTGTCTCGACTTCAATCCCGGCCGGGTCTGTAAAAGCATCGATAATCGGTAACAGGGAATATGTCGCGAGCGCAGGGGCTTCGTCGGTGAGCGTATAAATGATCTTCGGCGTTTGGGACATTTTTGCGTTAACCTCTTTTCTCTGTCGCTTTAGTTATAAAATACTAAGCTACGCGGCTCATTCGACGATAGACCGTGCCGCGAAGCGCGCTAAGCAGCTCAATCTGGCTGCCTTGATATCACTTCGGTGGTGTTGACGACGACTCCAGCGGTCACGCAGGAGTATACCAGCGCTGCACTTTAACCGCATGAGAGATTGTCGACAAATCCGGCGCAAGATGTAAGAGACGTTATGAGCAGCCTATATTTACTCCACAAACCCTACCGCATGCTCTCCCAATTTACCGATAACGAAGGGCGAGCTACCCTTGCCGATGTTATTAAGGTGCCCGGTGTTTATGCGGCTGGACGACTTGATTATGACTCTGAAGGTCTCCTGTTACTTAGTGATGACGGCGCGCTCATCCACCGAATTGCGCACCCTCGCCACAAGCAACCCAAAACCTATTGGGTACAGCTTGAAGGCCAGGTCGACGACACCGCGCTTAATGCGTTGCGGGCCGGGATTACCTTGAAGGACGGCCCTACCCGCCCTGCCAAAGCTCGACTAATAGCGCCACCGGCACTTGCTCCCCGCGAACCGGCCATCGACCCCAAGCGCCACCCCTCCACTAGCTGGCTGGAACTGACCATTAGCGAGGGCCGCAACCGCCAGGTACGCCGGATGACCGCCCACGTCGGGTTTCCCACGCTACGCTTGATTCGTGCCTCGATAGGCGCCTGGCAGTTGGGTGATTTACAGCCTGGTGAATGGCGCAAGGAAACCCTGCATGCCCCAAGGAAGGCGCCAGGTTCCCAGCGCTCGGGCAAATCGCCTGCCTCGCGCCAGCGAAAGCCCTCATGAGCGCTACTCGAAGCAGTGCCATTCACAGTACAGCCGCCTGTGTTATTCAACGTCACGACCGCTTTTTACTGGTTGAAGAAGCCAAGGGCGGCCCAACTACCGTTTTTAACCAACCGGCGGGGCATATAGAGTTGGGCGAAGGCCCCATGGCGGCAATCGTACGGGAAGTGCAAGAAGAGACGGCCTGGCAGGTGACGCTTACGGGCTATTTAGGTCTGTATGTTTTTCACGCAAAGAGTGGCCAAACCTTTCACAGCCACGGGTTTCTTGCCGAGCCGCTTAAGCAGCTAGACACCCCACTGGACCGTGACATTGTGGCGACCCACTGGCTAACGCTTGACGAAATTCGCGCCTTAAAAGACGCAAACCGCTTAAGAAGCCCCTTGGTACTCAAACGCATTGAGGACGCTATCTGCGAACGCTGCTATCCATTAAGCGTCATTCAAGAGTGAAGCACTCGAAGCACCAACCCCCCATCGTGTATAATCACCGCCCAATTGCATACCACTTCAACCGAGGATGCCAATGACATCCACCAATGGCTCGCCCATTACCGAGGCGCCCGCCGCAGGCAAAGTAATTGTCGGCATGTCGGGTGGCGTCGATTCGTCTGTCTCCGCTCTTATCCTGCAGCAGCAGGGTTACGAGGTGGAAGGCCTGTTCATGAAGAACTGGGACGAAGACGACGGCACTGAATACTGCACGGCAAAGGAAGACCTTGCCGACGCCGAAGCAGTATGTGCCAAGCTGGGCATCAAGCTGCATACGGCCAACTTTGCCGCCGAGTACTGGGATAACGTGTTTGAGCACTTCCTGGAAGAGTACAAGGCCGGGCGTACACCCAACCCCGACATCCTGTGCAACCGGGAAATCAAGTTCAAGGTGTTTCTTGAGTACGCCGAAATGCTGGGCGCCGAGAAGATCGCCACCGGCCACTATGTGCGTGAAGGACGCGTTCGCCAAGGCACCAGTGGTGTTCGCCCGCGCCTGCTTAAAGGGCTGGACGGTAACAAGGATCAGAGTTACTTCCTGCACGCGGTGCCCGAAGCGGCTATCGCCCGCACGCTGTTCCCGGTGGGTGAGCTGGAAAAACCCGCCGTTCGTGCGCTTGCCGAAGAACACGACCTGATCACCGCCAAAAAGAAAGATTCCACGGGTATCTGCTTTATCGGCGAACGGCGCTTCCGTGACTTTTTACAGCAGTATCTACCCGCGCAACCCGGCAAGATTGAGACACCTGAAGGCGATGTAATTGGCGACCACATGGGGCTGATGTACTACACCCTGGGGCAGCGCCAAGGGCTGGGGATTGGCGGGCTGGCCAACTACTCCGAAGACCCATGGTACGTAGCGACAAAAGATTTAGAGCGCAACGTACTGGTCGTGGTACAAGGCAAGCATCATCCGCTGCTTTTTTCGGATACGTTGGCCACCGAGGCCATGGACTGGGTCGCAGGCGAACCACCCGCAGCGTCAGGCCGGTTTACCGCCAAAACTCGCTACCGGCAGAGCGACTGCCCCTGCGAAATGCGCACGTTGCCCGATGGCGGCGTTGAAGTGACGTTCGATGACCCGCAGTGGGCGGTGACGCCCGGCCAATCGTTGGTACTTTACGATGGCGATATCTGTTTGGGCGGCGGCGTTATTCGCGCGACATGGAATGCCACGGAGACTGCCGCATGAGCACCCCCACTCCCATTCACCGGGCACCTGACTCACCTGCTATACGCCAGGCACTTGCCTTGGCCGGAGTGTTTCAAGCAGCCAGCCTGGTGGATGAGCTAGCGCGCACCGGCCAAGTGGATACCCGCTCCTGGGACACGCTGATTGAAGCGACCGTGGATACCAACCCGGAAAGCTTTGAAGCGATCTATGGCGGCCACCCCAACAACCTGCGCCGTGGCCTTGAAACGCTTGAGGCGCTGGTAGGCCGTAAGCAGGCCAACCCGGTAGTGCTGCGCTACGGTTTTACGATTTTACTGGTCATGAATAAGCTGCGCACCAACAACGACATGATGGATTCTCTGGGCCAGCACCTTACCCGTATTCAGGGTCAGGCCGAACACTTTAGCGCTACCCATGAAAACGTCATCTCAAGCCTCGGCGAAGCTTACAAGGAGACGGTTTCCACGTTTAAAACGCGCATTGTAGTGCAGGGTGACCCCTCGTTACTGCAAAGCCGTATGATGCCGGAACGCGTGCGTGCCTGCTTATTGTCAGGCATTCGGTTTGGGCTCTTATGGCATCAGCAGGGTGGACGCCGCTGGAAGTTGATTTTTCAGCGCAAAGCTCTGCGCCGTGCGCTGGATAGCCTCGGTTAACGCTTTTAAATGGCGGATATTGCGCCTCTTTACTTTTTCCCGACTCACCTGTTCTTGAACTACTTGGAAACGATGCCATGCAACTCTCCGCTTTGACTGCTCTCTCTCCTGTTGACGGTCGCTACAGCGCCAAAGCGTCCGCGCTGCGCGAACACTTCAGTGAATTTGGTCTGATACGCGCCCGCGTAATTGTGGAAGTACGCTGGTTGCAGCGCATGGCGGAGCACCATCAAATCATTGAAGTGCCGCCTCTCTCCGCCGAGGCGACCGCCTTTCTTGAGCAGTTAGTGGGTGAGTTTTCGATTGCTGATGCCGAACGTATCAAAGAGATTGAGCGGACGACCAATCATGACGTGAAAGCCGTCGAGTACTTCCTGAAAGAGAAAATTGCTGGCAACGCCGAATTGAACGCAGTGACCGAGTTCATTCACTTTGCGTGCACCTCGGAAGACATCAACAACCTTTCTTACGGTGTAATGCTGGCCGATGGCCTTAAAGCACTGTTGCCTACCATGCACGAAGTAGCCGATGAAGTGGCTAAGCTCGCGATTACCCACGCTGCTCAGCCAATGCTCTCGCGCACCCACGGCCAAACGGCAAGCCCCACCACGCTTGGCAAAGAAATGGCTAACGTGGCCTACCGCTTAAAGCGCCAGCTCAAGCAGGTCGAACGCGTTGAAATTTTGGGTAAAATCAACGGCGCCGTTGGCAACTACAATGCTCACTTGACCACCTACCCCGACATCGATTGGGAAGCCAATGCGCGCACCTTCGTCGAAGGGCTGGGACTAAGCTTCAACCCCTACACGACACAAATTGAGCCGCACGACTACATTGCCGAGCTGTTCGATGCGGTATGCCGTTTCAACACCATTTTGATCGACTTTGATCGTGACGTTTGGGGTTATATTTCGCTGGGTTACTTCAAGCAGCGCACGGTTGAAGGCGAAATCGGCTCGTCTACGATGCCGCACAAGGTTAACCCTATCGACTTTGAAAACTCGGAAGGCAACCTCGGCCTGGCGAACGCCGTGCTTGCTCACCTGGCGCAAAAACTGCCCATTTCCCGCTGGCAACGCGACTTGACCGACTCCACCGTGCTGCGCAATTTAGGTGTAGGTTTGGCGTATGGCCTGATTGGCTATCACGCCAGCTTAAAAGGCATCAGCAAACTGGAAGCCAACCCTGAGCGCCTGGCCGCCGACCTGGATAACAGCTGGGAAGTGCTGGCCGAGCCGATTCAAACCGTTATGCGCCGCTACGGTATTGAAAAACCCTACGAAAAACTTAAAGAGCTGACACGTGGCAAGCGTATTGATCAGGCAGGCTTTGCCGCCTTCATTGATACCCTTGAACTGCCAGACGACGTTAAAGCAGCGCTTAAAGAGCTCTCCCCGGCAAGCTATATTGGTAATGCACAAGCGCAAGCTGAAGCACTTACTCAACGCCTGGGCAGCTTGTCATAAGCGCTGCGGCCACTCAATTAGGATACCGCCATGAGCCAACACGATAAGCCACTTACCCTGCTGGGCGATTTAACGCCCGAGGACTTCCTGGCCCACTACTGGCAACAGAAACCGCTGCTGATTCGTGGCGCTATACCTGACTTTCTAAGCCCGATTGATCCTGATGAACTGGCGGGCCTTGCTTGTGAACCGGGTGTAGAAGCGCGCCTGGTAGAAGAGAAAGGCCCCGACAGGGCCTGGCAGGTTTCTCATGGCCCGCTTGATGAAGCTACGTTTGAGCGCCTGCCTGAAGGCCACTGGAGCCTGTTAGTGCAGGCGGTTGACCACTATGTACCGGCGGTTGCTGCGCTGATGGATGAATTCGACTTTCTGCCACGCTGGCGGTTAGACGATATTATGATCAGCTATGCACCGCCAGGTGGAAACGTCGGCCCGCATATCGACCAGTACGATGTCTTTTTACTACAAGCCAGCGGTCACCGCCGTTGGCAGCTGGGGGGTAAGCAGTCCGATGACGCCCCGATTATTCAGGGCATTGACCTGCGTATCCTGGAAACCTTTGAGGTTGAACCAGACTCAGACTGGACATTGGCACCAGGCGATATGCTGTATCTTCCGCCGGGTTGGGCACATCACGGCGTCAGCCAGACCGATGACTGCATGACGATTTCGGTAGGCTTTCGCGCACCCTCTGCCGATGAGTCCATTACCTCTTACGCGGATTACCTGGGCGAGCAGTTGCCCGCGTCAAAACGCTACAGCGATGCGGGCATGGCGCCCGCAAGCCAAGCCGGTGAGCTGGATGATGCGGCTATCGAGCGCATGCGCCAGTTTATGCTGTCAACGCTGGACAACCCTGAGCAAATGGCGCAGTGGTTTGGCCGTGTGATGACGCAACCCAAGTACATGGATCAGGTCGCTCCGCTGGAGTCGCCGTTGGATGAAGCAGCGCTGGTCGCGCACCTGCAAGCGGGTGAACCGCTTTTTGCAATGCCCGGGTCACGCTTTGCCTGGCGTAGCGATTCGCGCGGCACCACGCTGTTTGTCGATGGCGATGGTCATTCCTGCTCTGAAGCACTTGCCAAGCACCTGTCAGAATCGGCTCCCTTCTATGAAGACGTTCTTGAGCTTGATGGTGCGGCGGCGTTACTTACCCAGCTGGTTAACACTGGCAGCATGGGCTTTATGGATGAAGAAGAGGACGAAGAGTAGATCCAGCACCTACCCAACGTCTCTCAATATTGAGCACCAAACGCCATCTTCGGATGGCGTTTTTTATGGGCCGGTGACGCGCCTGACGAAAAACGACTACACAAACACGCCATTTTGTTAACCCTCTGTCGTCAAGTTACAACCCCGTCTGCCTCCAAGTGTCAATTGTTGAATCCCTCCTTGTCGTCAATAGTTATTGCACTGCAGCGCTACCAGGTATCTCTGCCTAGACAGAAACCACGCCTTACGGCCGGTAGACGCTGATAACGTTTTCGCAAGCGCAGCACAAACACAACCTTGCGAAGTGCTGTTTACCCTGGAGGAATTGCTCATGTCTGGACTACTCAACGATATTAAAGCCATCGCTCAATTACGTGAGGCCCAAAGCGGCAAGTGGGAGGCAATTAAGCCTGAACATGCAGCGCGGATGCGTGCTCAAAACCGTTTCCATACAGGGCTCGATATTGCGCGCTATACCGCCAAGATAATGCGCAATGACATGGCTGCCTACGATGCCGATACGGCACAGTACACGCAGTCGCTAGGCTGCTGGCACGGTTTTATTGGTCAGCAGAAGATGATCTCCATCAAAAAGCATTTCGGCACCACCAAGCGCCGCTACCTCTACCTTTCGGGTTGGATGGTCGCTGCCTTACGTTCCGAGTTTGGCCCCCTGCCCGACCAGTCCATGCATGAGAAAACCTCGGTCGCCAACCTGATTGAGGAGCTTTACACCTTCTTGAAGCAGGCCGATGCCTGGGAGCTTAATCACCTTTTCCGCGCGCTGGATGACGCAAAATCCAGCGGTGACAGCGCCAAAGAGCAGGAAGTCATTAGCAAAATCGACAATTATGATACTCATATCGTGCCTATTATTGCCGACATTGATGCCGGTTTTGGTAATGCGGAAGCCACCTATCTGCTAGCGAAGAAGTTTATTCAAGCCGGCGCATGCTGCATTCAGCTCGAAAACCAGGTGTCCGACGAGAAACAGTGCGGCCACCAGGATGGCAAGGTCACGGTTCCGCACGAGGATTTTCTAGCCAAAATTAACGCTGTCCGGTACGCGTTTCTTGAGCTCGGCGTGGAAGATGGCGTTATCGTTGCTCGTACGGACTCGTTGGGCGCTGGGCTGACCCAGAAGATTGCTGTAACCCATGAGCCAGGCGACCTCGGCGATCAGTACAACAGCTTTCTGGATGGTGACGTTATCGAGAATGCTGCCGATATCAATAATGGCGATGTGGTTATCAAGCAATACGGCAAGCTGGTCAAGCCCAAGCGTTTGGCATCAGGCCTTTATCAGTTTAAAGCTGGATCGGGTGAAGACCGCGTCATTCTTGACTGTATTACCAGCCTGCAAAATGGCGCCGACTTGCTGTGGATCGAAACGGAAAAGCCCCACGTTGGGCAAATTGCCAGCATGGTCAACCGTATCCGCGAAGTGGTGCCCGATGCCAAATTGGTTTACAACAACTCGCCCTCTTTCAACTGGACGCTCAATTTCCGCCAGCAGGTGTTCGATGCCTGGCAAGCCGAGGGTAAGGATGTGTCCGCCTATCAGCGTGACAAGCTAATGAGTGTCGAGTACGACACTACCGAGCTTGGCCAGTTGGCGGATGAATGGACGCGCAATTTCCAGCGTGACTCATCCCGTGAAGCGGGCATTTTTCACCATCTTATTACGCTGCCCACCTACCACACTGCGGCGCTTTCAACCGACAACTTGGCCAAGGGCTACTTTGGTGAAGAGGGTATGCTGGCCTACGTACAAGGTGTTCAGCGAGAAGAGATTCGCCAAGGAATTGCCACGGTAAAACATCAAGACATGGCAGGCTCTAATATTGGCGATGACCATAAGGAGTTCTTCCACGGCGACGCAGCGCTTAAAGCGGGCGGCAAAGATAATACAATGAACCAGTTTGGCTAATGTAGCCGTACCCGCACTCCACGACGAAGTATCTTTATCTTAGGAGGCTTTTTAGCCTCCTTTTTTTATTGTTAGATATGCACACTGTTTTCTTATTCTCTGTCTACACTGGGATTTACGGCCTTTTGATATTCTCTGGTCTTAATTAGTCAATTCAGTTACTTTTTATAAACATTGCACTACCCTTGAAGCACCTGACTACTACTTTTTTAAGCTGCATACCTTGGAGGTTTTAATGAAACGTTTACTACCTGTTGCTGCGTTAAGCATCCTGACCCTGGCCGGGTGTGCCAACACTGCCCCCTACTCAGGTGATGTGTATCGCGGCAACCAAGCTAAAACCAGCCAAAGCGTTACCTATGGAACCATCGTCGCGGTAAGGCCCGTACAAATTCAGGCAGATAGCCGTGCGGGAGGCTTGCTGGGTAGTGGCGGCGGCGCCATTATTGGTGGCCTGTTGGGTAGCCAAGTGGGTGGCGGTTCAGGTCGTCAGTTGGCAACTGTTGCCGGCGCTCTGGGTGGCACGATTGCGGGCACCGCTGCTGAAGACCGCGCCAACCGCATCAGCGCACTGGAAATGGAAATCCGCCTTGATGATGGCAGCGACGTGGTGGTGGTACAAGGAGCTGATCACGCCTACCAGGCAGGCCAGCGTGTTCGCCTGATCGGTAGTGGCTCAAACGTAAGCGTCGCTCCGTATTAATAGCGCTTCGCCGATAGGCTCGGGTTGATAGGTCTCGGGCTTGTCGCTAGGTAAGATGAACATTTACCACGTTAAGTAAGCTATTCGTTTTAACGCAAAAAAATGCCCGGCTATCTTTAGCCGGGCATTTTTATGTTCATAGCGGCAATCACATTCGCCGCTTGATAGCTTAATTAGTGCGACATATTGCTCGCCCAACCGGCCAGTTTCACAATGGCCCAACCAACCAACGCCAGCAAAATAGTCACAAGCAAAATATCCACCGGACGAACCAGCGTTGTTGCGCCTAATACAGCCAGCGTCGTTACCCACAAGTAGCGGTTATCGCCGTGGCTTTTCATCACGCCAGGCAAAAGCCGGTCCAGGCCTTGGCTGAGGCCATTATTCCACTTCTGATTGGCAAAGTAGGCAATCAGGACAAATGCAATAAGCCAAATAAAGAAGATTGTCATGCAAGCTCCAGTGAATGTGATCTTAAAAAGGGAAAAGTTGTTGGCTTAGAGTATCCCCGGTGACTGCAAGGCGCAACACCACTATTAACGATCAGGCGTAAAAACCCGGTTTACCCCCTGACAAGCCACGCCTCACGCGTTACCATATTGGGACATGCACTCACCGAAAGGTTATCCAATGCAAATTGCGCAAAACTCGGTTGTCGCGTTCCACTATACCCTGACCAACGATGAAGGTGAGGTGCTCGACAGTTCCGAAGGCCGTGAGCCGCTCACGTATCTTCATGGCGCTGGCAACATCATCCCGGGCCTGGAGAAAGAGCTGGAAGGCCGCGCAGCGGGCGACAAGCTGAACGTTAAAGTATCCCCCGAAGAGGGCTACGGCGAAGTCCAAGAGCAGCTGGTACAAGAAGTACCGCGTGATGCTTTTCAGGGCGTTGAAAACATTGAGCCGGGCATGCAGTTCCAAGCCCAGACTCAAGGTGGCCCACTGATGGTGACCGTTAAGAACATCGAAGGCGATACCGTCATCGTTGACGGCAATCACCCGCTGGCAGGCCAGCAACTTAACTTTGACGTTGAGATTGCAACCGTACGTGAAGCAAGCCAGGAAGAAACCGAGCACGGCCATGTGCACGGTGAAGGTGGCGTTGAGCACTAAGTGCCCACGTTTGCTAAAAAGGCAGCCTGCGGGCTGCCTTTTTTATGCCTTCATTAAAGGCAGCAACGGCGCTCGAAACAGCGCATTCCTAGCGTGATGGTTAACGTAACCGTTAACAGAATCCACGAAGCCCAAGCCACACCAAGCCAGCCAGCTCCTTGCCAGAAAGGCTCCAGCCAGAAGCCACCGAGACTTGCGCCTACGTAATAAAACACCAGGTAAAGGGCTGACGCGCTGCCACGCGCGCCTTGGGCATAACGCCCCACCCAGCTGGACGCCAGTGAGTGCGTTAAGAAAAAACCAAACGCATTAATCGTTAGACCGACAATAATTAGCACCAGCGAATCATGCAGAGTAACGGCGGTACCTGTCATCAGAATCGCCACGCCTGCCATCATGCAAGTAGCCGGAGACGTGCGCTCGGCCAGTCGGCCAGAAATAGCCGATGCAAAAGTGCCGCCCAAATAGGTCAGGAAAATCAGCCCCAGCCCGCTCGCTGCCAGCGCATAAGGTGTAGCGGCCAAGCGAAAGGTGATATAGCTATATTGATTGATAAAGATAAGAAAATTGATGCCGCCCAGGCAGTAGGCTGCAAGCAGCACCGGGTTGCGCAAATGCCCGGCCAGGTCTACCAGCGCGCGGCGAAGCTGAAAACGCTTGGGCTCAAACGCATGGCTATTAGGCAATAAGCGCCAAAATACTGCGCAGCCAACCAGGGTCATCGCCCCAACCACAATAAAGGAAGCGGAGGGCCCACCTATCTCCGCGACGGCCCCCCCTACGACCCGACCGCTAATACCGCCCAGCGTATTGGCACCAATATAGAGCCCTACGGCGCTTAGCAGCGCAGACTTTTCAAAGGCATCGCCCATCCAGGCAATGGCAACGGCGGGTAGGCCGCCTAATACAAATCCCTGAACCAAGCGAAGCAGTAGCAGGCTTTCAAAGTTCGGAGCAAATGCCAGCGCCAGCGAACAGCCCCCCGCCAGCAGTAGCGTGATACGCATAATGCCTTCACGGCCTATCGCATCGGAAAGCGGTCCAAAGACCAACAGGGACAAGGCAAGCGACAGCGTAGCAACCGACATCAGCAGGCTGACGCCTATGGTAGACACCTCGTAAGCCGTTTTAAGCTCGGGCAGTAACGGTTGAGGAACATACAGATTAATAAATACCAGAAATGACCCTAAACACAGGGCCACTGTTGCTCGCCACCAAGCGCGTGTTTTGGCTTCAATCATGCCATTCCCAGGAGTAGACAACTTGCGGCGGGGCTGGAAGCGAAACGCCAACAGCCCTGCCCCTTCACGGCGTGAAGTTACTGCCTAAATAAGCAAGGTTGGTGGGTTCCAGCGCTCGACGTGACTGCCAGTAATAACGCTGCCAGTAGCTGTTATCCAAACTGGAAATGATGACGCCTTGTGAAGTAGAGGCATGTAAAAAGTAGCCATCTCCGACATAGATGCCCACATGGTTATAACGCCCTGGCGGACGGAAGAAAACCAGATCGCCCGCCTGCAGCTCTTGGCGGTCGATCGAGCGTCCCTCATGTACCTGGCTCGAAGTGGAACGGGGTAATTCCAAATTAAACGTATCGCGATAAACATTACGCACCAGCGCCGAACAGTCGATGCCTCGTTCTGACGTCCCGCCGATGCGGTAAGGCGTCCCCGACCATCGCTGGTGCTGTTCCAGTAGTGCCTGACGTACCAAGGTCGGTGGCGGTGTCTGAAAACTACGTAACTGGTCTAACGAATTACTGACGGGTGACATCTGAGGACTAAAGCCTTTCGCCATTCCTGGCAGCGTCATCGAGAAATAGTCCTCGGGCGGCTCGATGGATTGATGCGAAGAGCCTGCACAGCCAGTCAGAAAAGCAAAGACAACACAAACACTTACAACACGGACAGCGGTCACAGCGGGGTGTGGCAACGCAACCATGCGATTAACCTCGTACTATTATTGGGAAGGTGGGGTAATTAACACGCGTTAAACTATAAGCTAGACAATGCATGGTTGGCGAGTCTCAATGTAATGTTCTTGAATCACCGGGTAAGGTGTCGATATGCAGCGGCGCAAAATGGCGCGGTTTATTACCTGGAAAATCGAGGCTTGCCCAAGGGCCCGCAAGGATCGGTGCACCGCACACCCAAGCCACCATGGCTTGACGAAACCCGGCTAAAAAGCTGTCACGTTCGGGTGTTTCACCCATAAAAAACGAGAATCCAGCATACATTCCCGCAGCATACTCTTGCCAGCCAGCATAGTGATCAGCCGCCAATTGGTATGCACGGTCCAGCACCTCGGCAAATGCCTGGCTTTCCAGCCAACCCAACTGCCGGGCAGCGATAGCCAAATCGACAAGCTGAGCAATATCCCATGCGGCCATGTCAACATCATTACAGCTATCTTCATTGCCCTGCACACGCCGTAGGCGAAGCAGATGGTGGCGGTCTTCTTCTGCGCAGTCACCCGACTCCAGAATCGCGATTTCCGCCTCTAGACGTTCCGGGTTCAGCGTATAGGGCGCATAGTTGATCTGATACTCCTGGCGGTCGCCAGCCTCCAACATAAAGGTTAGAAACTCTTGCATATCGGCGGCACTACTCAAGTGATAGTGACTCTCCACCCACTCTTTAATGTCCGCGCACTCGCGCACGCTTTCTGGCTGAGGCTCACTCCATACGGCACTATTAAGCGGCCCAACCAGTGACATGGCCGTAAAATGGGTAAGCGTTGGCCGCCCGCCTGGCTCGCACCAAGCATCGGGGCGCCAATCCAGCCAGTAAAAAAGGCTCCCTGGATCTTCCAGGTGCCAAGCTATCTCGTTAATTAGCGAGGTATGCTCAGGCTCCGGCAAGCAGCTTTCCCAAGCAAACCAGGCTTCCAGCAACCGCTTGGGGTTAGGGTAAAAACGGCACAAGCAGCTACGCAGTTCACGGGCATAAGTAAGCAGCGGCTCACGCTCGAATAAACCGCTATCCAGCGACATGTGCAAATAGAAGGCAAACTTTTCCGCCATATGGATCGTTGCCGCATGACGGCTGACACCCTTCACCGCGTTACGCTGCTTCAACTCGTCTGACGTAGGCTGACCAAACAGCGTTTGTGATGGCGGCAACACGCCGTGCACCGCATCGGCCGCTAACTGATTAAGATGATGCGCCTGGGCAGGCAACCAGTAACGGGCTAGAATAGCGGGGCCCTCATCCGCATGCAGGCCAAGCGACTCTTGAAGATAAAGCGCGGCATCTGCTCGGCGCTGCTCGGCAATGGGTGCGCCGGGGTTTAGCTGGCGCAGCATGACATCGGGTTCACGTACGCCAGCTAACGCCAGCAGCCAGTGATGGGTCGTATTGCGCCACGCTTTGACACGCTGTTGTGATGCTTGGCGACTCGCCTCATTCAACAGCGTAGAGGGCGGGCAGGCCCATGGGCTATGCGCGGCGTTAAGCAGTAAGACGTGATGAGGATTAGGCGTCATATCGCGTCGGTCGACACCCTCAAAAAGGCTCTGACCGCGCATATAGGCTTTTAGAATAGCGCGCCAGTCGTGGTAGCGATGATTCATCAGATCCGCAGCGTGGCATGCAAGATCATCTGCTTCTGCCTGGCTTAACCAACCACAGCAAGCACCGGCCCAGGCAATCTCCACCAGCCGCAGCCAGTCCCACGCGGCCCATTCAAGCGGCTCGCCTTGGCTTACAAACGCGTTGAGGACACCCGCGGAGGGCGAGTCTTCTATTTCATCCTGCTGCCAAGCAAGCCGTTGGGCGTTATCCATCCCCAGCAGCTCACGGGCTTCAATATCCCAGCGCTGGCGCTCTCCCTGAGCACTCAGCCATAGCGCCACTTCGAGTAGCTGCTCGCGGTCATTGATCTGCCAAATGCGTTCAAGCCATTGGTCGGCTTCCGGCCAATCGGCTCGGCTTGCGGGGTAGCTAATAACGGGGCGAAACAGCGCACATAAACGCCACACCTGTGCTTCTGCAGCCTGGGGCCATAACGGCGCCGGTGCGGGCAACTGTGCCAGCGTATGTTCAAGCCTTTGCCAGGTAATCCCTTCGTCTTCACTTTCCAGTGCTGAGAGTGCCTGGCAAGCGTCAATAAAACGATCATCCGCGCCGGTTTCCCAGCCCTTGGCGCCCAGCACCCGGCGCAGCTCTGAAAGCCAGCCGCGTAAATCGCTGTAGTCAGTGGTAATACGGCGGATAACATGGTGCGCCCATGCATGAGCCTGATCGGCATTTAACCACCCTGCTGCCCCGGCCAACGCCGACCACTCAAGCGCGCCCAATAAGCGGTCCGCTTCTCCTGTCGAAGCGCCTAACGCATGAAAAAGCTGTTCGGCCAGCTCGTTACGGCTGGTAATACCCAGTTGCAGCAAACGCTGCTCAGCAGCTTGCGTATCCACCGAGAGCGGATGCGGGGTAAATGCCCAATCACACAGCACCAGCTGTTGGGCCCACCAAGCGTTTAACGCGTCGACCAAGAGACACCTCGAAACAAAAAATCTACCAGCAGTGCGCTAGAGCAAAGCGCCTTAGTGTAACGGAAAGTGGTGGCAAGACCGATAGCTAAACTGACCGATTGGTGCAAAACGACACTGCCCGACACAAGGCCGGGCAGCAAATGATATCGAACCAGTGCGCCGCTTAAGCACGGCGTCTTTATTTAACGCTACGCGCTTCGCACTTTACTAATAACCCACAGCAGTACAACAGCCCCTACCGTAGCGGTCACTAGCGAGCCAATAAAGCCGCCCGCCTGCAAGCCTAGCAAACTAAACAAAAAGCCACCTAACACGGCCCCAACGATACCCACACCGATATTGCCCAGGATGCCGAAACCGCCGCCGCGCATGATATTGCCAGCGATCCAGCCAGCCAAACCACCAATAATTAACCACGCAATAAAGCCCATAGTGCCTCCTTGATATCCACTTTTCAGGGTTTTACCTATGTCTCTTACCTGCCAACCTAGGCGTTTTACCTACTCATTATGCTTGTCCTACCATAGCACACAGCGCGACAATCCTGCCTGATTTGATACACACCCTTTTAAGGAACGCTGATGACCCCTGATTCACTCGTAACTCTTATGGCTAGCGTAGACGGCCAGCAAATAGCGACGTGGGAAGGACGCAATGTCGCTCTTTTCAATATGCCCTGGGGCGAACTTGCCATTAGCCTACAAGGCGCTCAAGTGCTTCACTTCAAACCTGCCAATGATACCGGCTGGCTTTGGGTAACACCGACACCGCCCGCAACGCCCGACGTTATACGCGGCGGTATCCCATTATGCTGGCCCTGGTTTGCAGACGAGCGCTACGCCGACGAAAGTCCTGAACGCGACGGCCCATTCCACGGTTTGGCTCGCCAAGCCAGTTGGCGGCTGGACGCCGTTGATGAGCACGCAGAGGGAATTGAGGTGCACCTTTCTCCCGAGCACCCTCTGCACAACCAACTCACCGCACGCGTGGTGGTTCAGGCCAACGCGCAGCGCTTAAATGTTGAGCTTATCAGTGAAAATATCGGCGATACGCCGGTTAAAACCAGCGGTGCGCTGCACACCTATTTAGCCGTTGATGACGTGCATCAGTGTCGTGTGGAAGGTCTTGCGGGCGCCCGTTACCTGGACAAACTGCGTGATTTTGCGGAGTCCGAGCAACAAGGCACGCTGGCTATCCGTGGTGGCGTCGACCGAATTTATCACAGCAATGAAGCCGTGCTTCTAGATGATGGCGTGCGCCGCTTGCGCGTTGCCAAGCAGTCAAGTGATTCAACCGTGGTGTGGCACCCCGGTGCGAACCCTCCCGGCGACACTCCTGCTGACGCCGCGCGCCATTTTTTGTGCATTGAAGCCGCCAACACGCGCCTTGACCCGGTGTGGCTGGTACCAGGCGCCCAGCACCTGCTGGGGACAACGCTAAGTCGCGGTTAATGCACGGTTCATCAACCCTTGGCTATGCTATTCACTATGCTAGCAACCAAATTAGCCATTACGTTTGCAACGCCGCCAGCCACTAATGTTCGCTCACTACGTGAGCCACTTACGGCCACGGCCCCATGACTTCTGAATTCAGGATTAACAAAAGGAACGCCAGGATGCGCCAGCCGTTAAGCCGCGAACTGAGTAACTTACTGGAACGAGGCCGAGACCGTCAGCTGCGCTTAGCGGTAACGGGGCTATCACAAGCGGGCAAAACGGCGTTTTTAACCTCGTTGGTGAACCAGCTACGTCATGCGGGCGTCGAGGCAAGGCTGGATTTACTGCCCGCCGCCCGAGATGGCCGCTTACTGGGCGCTCAGCGGCTTAATCAACCCGATCTTGGCGTTCCCCGTTTCCCCTACGACCCAGGCATGGCGGCGCTGCGCGATACGCCGCCGCGCTGGCCCGAACCGACACGGGGCATCAGCGAATTACGCCTGCAGTTGCGCTATCGGCCTGCGCAAAGCGGCTGGCTGTCGCCGGATATCGCCCATTTAACGCTGGACCTGTTTGACTACCCAGGCGAATGGCTGCTCGATTTACCGCTGCTGCAGCACGATTTTTACAGTTGGTGCCAGGCCCAGCCCTTGTTGGAAGGCGAGCAGCGGCGCGCACTCTTCAGCGAGTGGTTAGACGCGGTGAAATCTTTAGACCCCGCCTCTGAAGCAGACGAAGCTCAACTGGCGCACTTGGCTGACGCCTATGCGCAAGGGCTTCGCCGTGCCAAGGCGGCGGGCTTTTCGGACCTTCAACCGGGGCGTTTTTTGCTTCCCGGTGAGCTGGCGGGCGCCCCGGTACTGCAGTTCTTCCCCCTGCCCCATCTTGATGCTTCCAGGGAAATGCTCAACAACCTGCCCCAAAGCAGCCTTTACGCCACGCTTGCTGCCCGTTTTCGCTACTACCAGCAACAGGTGGTGAAGCCCTTCTATCGTGATCATTTCAGGCGTTTTGATCGTCAGATTGTACTGGTCGATGTACTGGGTGCACTGAACGCCGGGCCAGAACGGTTTGAGGACCTTTCCCGTGCGCTGCGTCAATTAATGCAAAGCTTCGACTACGGCAAACGCAGCCTGCTATCGCGGCTGTTCGCACCCAAAATTGACCGCTTGGCCATCGCCGCCACCAAAGCGGATCACGTAACGCCAGACCAGCACAGCCATGTTGTACAGTTACTGGAAGCGCTGCTAGCCGAACCGCTGAAGGATTTACGCTTTGCCAACGTGCCGGTAAAAGCGCTGTCGCTTGCTGCTATTCGGGCCACCGAGGCACGCGAAGTATTGCAAGATGGAAAACGCTCCTCGGCGCTACGCGGCACAACGCTTGAGGGCGAAGACGTGCTGGTTTACCCAGGCGATGTCCCGCCCCGCCTGCCCAATGCCAACTTCTGGCAGCACCAGGGCTTTGACTTCCCCAGCTTTCGACCCATGCCATCGACATCGGATGCACTGACACATATTCGAATGGACGCCGCCATTGATTGGCTGATTGGAGATAAACTCGCATGACCGACCCACAGCCACGGCGTAATTTTCGCCTGCACGATACGCCCGACACGGTTACCGAGCAGGAAACCCGCCTACGCCAGCAGCAGCGCTTTGAAGCAACCGACGATGACCAGCCCCTTATAACGGCGGCCGAGGAACAGGCGTTGCCCGCTACCAGCCTGGGCGCCCCACGCAAACGCCGCTGGGGGTTAATGTTTGCCTTGGCAGGTGGAGCCACGCTGGGCATCATCGAACTGGCCACCGGCATTCCCGATGCGCTTTCCCAGTCAGCGTGGATGAATTTGGCGTGGCAGCTGTTTGGCATCAGTCTGATTGGCTTAGGGGGCATGTCACTGATCAGAGAACTCGGCCGATTAAGGCGTCTGAAACGCCATGATCGACTGCGTAGCGATTTAGCTGAACTGCCCCAACGCTCGCCCCATCAGGCAAAGAAAATGGCCGAAGCGCTTCGCCAGCAATTAAAGCTTTCAGCGGACGATCCCCACTGGCAAGCGTTTGAGCGCGCCTGTGAGCCGCATCATAACGGAGAGGAAGTTCAGGCGCTGCTGCGCCACCACTTGTTGGCACCCCGCGATCGTGAGGCGCAGCGTCTGATAACCCGTATGTCGGGGGAAACCGCCATTATGGTGGCAATCAGCCCCCTTACGCTGGTGGATATGGCGCTGGTAGCCTGGCGCAGTCTCGCCATGGTCGACAGGTTATGCCGGCTTTACGGCCTGGAACTTGGTTACGCCAGCCGCTTACGTCTGTTTAGAAATGTGTTGCGCAACATGGCGTTTGCAGGCGTAAGCGAACTCGCCGCCGATGCCAGTATGGATATGCTCTCGCTGCACCTGGCTGGCCGAATTTCCACTCGCGCAAGCCAAGGCCTGGCCACCGGGCTGCTCAGCGCCCGTTTGGGGCTACGCGCCCAACGCCTCTGCCGCCCGGTAGCCTTTATACCCGAAGAGCAACCCAGAATGGCCGACCTGCGCCAGGACCTCTGGCGTCAGATCAAACGGTTGGATAAAGAGCCTGCCCCGGCCACACGGGCCAGGGAGTAGTCACTGGCTAAGCGATTCGCTGCTCGCTCACCGCATCAAACAGAATGGCTTGTTCCATATCAATACGCAGCGCCAGGCGCGTTCCGGCGACAACCGGGCATTTAGGACCAACGCGGGCAGTAACTTCCTGCTCGCCCAGCGGCAACCGCAGCAGGATATCCGCGCCGGTCGGCTCTACCACGCTGATATGTGCGTTCAGCAGCGTGCCCTCAGCATGCGCCGTTAGACGCACATCCTCTTCGCTAAAGTGTTCTGGGCGCAGGCCAAGAATGACCGGTTGATTAAGACGCTCATCCATACCGGGCGTCGCACGGCTTTCAGGCCAGGGAAGCAGCAGATCCATCTCACCTGGCGTTGTAATTCGCAGCTGGTAGCGGCCGTTCTCTTTTTCCAGCATCGCGCGAATAAAGTTCATGGAGGGCGACCCCATAAAGCCCGCCACGAACATATCGACCGGATTGTTATAAACCTCATCAGGGCTGCCAAGCTGCAGGATATTGCCATCACGCATGACGGCAATGCAGTCGGCCAGCGTCATTGCTTCTACCTGGTCATGAGTAACGTAAACAATCGTAGTGCCTAGGCGCTGGTGGAGCTTTTTGATTTCGGTGCGCATATCAACGCGCAGCTTGGCATCCAGGTTAGAAAGCGGCTCATCGAACAGATAGACCTTGGGCTCCCGCGCCAGCGCCCGCCCCATCGCCACCCGCTGGCGCTGCCCCCCGGAAAGCTGGGCAGGCTTGCGCTCCAGCAAGTGAGTGATTTGCAGTAAATCTGCCACGCGCTCTACCGAGGCTTCGCGTTCGGCTTTGGGCACTTTACGCATCTCTAACCCGAAGCTAATGTTCTGGCGCACGGTCATGCTGGGATAAAGCGCATAGGACTGAAACACCATGGCGATATCGCGCTCGGCAGGCGTGTTAAAGGTGACGTCTTCGCCATCAATCAAAATATGGCCGCTGGTCACCGGCTCAAGCCCGGCAATCGCGTTCATTAGCGTGGACTTGCCGCAGCCAGAAGGCCCGACCAGAATCAAAAAATCACCGGAATTAATCGAAATACTGACGTCTTTCAGCACTCGCTCGCTGCCAAACTCTTTACGAACGTTGCGAATTTCTAATGTCGACATAAAAAACACCCTGTTTTGTTATCAGGCTCTTCTCAGAACTAGCCTTTGACGGAACCGGCGGTTAACCCACGCACGAAGTATTTGCCTGCCAGTACGTACACCACCAGGGTGGGTAGCGCTGCGATCATCGCCGCTGCCATATCGACGTTATATTCACGTACGCCGGTGGAAGTGTTGACAAGATTATTAAGTGCCACGGTCACGGGCTGAGTGTTGTGGGCCGAAAAGGCCACGCCAAACAAAAAGTCATTCCAGATTTGAGTGAACTGCCAAATCACCGAGACGACGATGATCGGTGCAGAAACCGGCAGCAGGATTCGCCAGAAAATGCGGAAGAATCCGGCGCCGTCCAACTTCGCAGCCGACACAAGCTCGTTGGGAATACCCACATAAAAGTTACGGAAGAAGAGCGTGGTAAACGCAATCCCAAACACCACATGCACCAGTATCAAGCCAGCACGTGAGCTGGAAATGCCCAGCCAACCCAGGGTTTGCGCCATGGGCAGCAACACCACCTGAAAGGGAATGAAGCAGCCGAACAGCATTAACGCAAACACCAATTCGGACCCCTTAAAGCGCCATTTGGTGAGCGCGTAGCCGTTAAGGGCGCCGATGGTGGTTGAGATCAATACCGCGGGTATAACGATCGCAAAGGAGTTCCAGAAATAACCGCCGACGCCATCGCAACGCATGCCGGTACAGGCTTCTCCCCAGGCTTTTGTCCAGGGCGCGAGGGTCGGATTTTGTGGCCACGATAAAAGTGTCCCGGCGCTGATTTCACTAAGCGGCTTCACCGAGGTCATCAACATCACGATAAGCGGCAGGATATAAAACAGCGCAGCAAGAATCAGCACGCCATACAGCACACCCCGGCCCAAGCGTGCCGCGAAGGTTTGGCGACGAATGACATTATCCATGCTTACGGCTCCTTAATTCGGAGTAGAGATAAGGAATCAAAATCGCCAGCACACCGCCAAGCATGAGCATGGCACTCGCAGACCCCAAGCCAATCTGGGCGCGATTAAACGCGTGGGCATACATAAAGGTGGCCGGTAAGTCGGTCGCGTACCCAGGCCCGCCGCCAGTCAGGGCAATCACCAGGTCAAAACTTTTGATCGCAATATGCGCCAAAATCATTACGGCACTAAACACCACCGGGCGCAGGCAGGGCATCACCACACGCCAGTAAATGCGCGGCAGGCTTGCACCATCTAACTGAGCCGCTTTGACAATGCTGTCGTCGATGCCGCGCAGCCCGGCCAGAAACAGCGCCATGACAAACCCGGATGCCTGCCATACGGCCGCAATGACCAGCGTGTAGATCGCCATATCGGGGTCAATAATCCAGTCAAAGCGAAAGGACTCAAAACCCCAGCTCTGCACCATCGCTTGAATACCCAGCTGCGGGTTAAGCAACCACTTCCACACGACGCCAGTGACGATAAATGAAAGCGCCATGGGGTAGAGATAAATGGTGCGTAGCGCGCCTTCCTGGCGAATTTTTTGATCCAGCAAAATGGCTAAAAACGCACCGATTACCAGACAAATGGCCACAAAGAGCACGCCAAAAATCATCAGGTTGGTTGAGGCAACCCACCAGCGGTCATTCGCCATTAAACGGGCATATTGACCAAAGCCTACAAAATCGTAGCTAGGCAGCATGCGCGAGCTGGTCAACGAGAGCACGAAGGTCCACAGCATAAAGCCGTAAACAAAGAACAGCGAAATCGCTACCGACGGCGCCAACACCAGGCGCGGAAGCCACGCCTGCAGACCACCAGAAGATGTTGACCGCTTGGCACCAGGCGCTAGGCGCAGCGCAGAGGTATTTTTCATGGGGAGGTAACTCTTATAAAAGAAGTGGCTTACCCGTAAACTCAAGCGCCGCCGTTGCGGCGGCGCCCTACAGCATTTCCTGGCGGTATTGCCTGCTCCCTACCTGAGTCAGGCTAAACCAAGCCAAGCGAAAAGCGCGTTAGAACGAGGCCGCTTGCGCTGCGCTCACCATACGTTCAGCGGCTTCTTCAGCGGTCATATCAGCACTATTGAAGTAGTTAGTTACGACGTCAAAAATAGCCCCTTGTACATCCGCGCGAACGGCCATGCCGTGCGCCATACTGGGCACTAAACCGCCCTCTTCAGCGGTGCGCTGAAAGTCGGCCAGCGACTGCTGAGCACAGCTGTCGAATTCATTCATATCCAGGTCAGGACGCGCTGGAATTGAGCCTTTCGCCAGGTTGAAGGCTTCCTGGAAAGTAGGTTCAAGTACCAAACGTGCCAATGCCTGTTGCGCCTCACGCTCGCCGTCATCCGTCACCCGGAACATGGCCAGACTATCAATGTTGAAGGTAAATGCGTCTTCCGTGCCGGGTGCCGCTGCACACAGATACTCTTCACCGGCTGTCAGCCCCGCCGCGGTAAACTCACCTTTGGCCCAGTCACCCATCAACTGCATGCCTGCCACACCTTCAATCACCATCGCAGTGGCAATGTTCCAGTCACGCCCAGGCATACCTTCGTCCATTAGCTCACGCAGACGCTTGAAGTCTTCCAGCGACTCGATCATTTGATCGCCGCCCAGCGCTTCCGGATCTAAATCCACCAACGCCGCTTGGTAAAACTCACTGCCTTGACCACCTAATAACACGCTTTCAAATACCGTAGCGTCTTGCCAGGCTTGGCCACCGTGCGCCAGCGGCACAAAGCCCGCTTCGCGAATAGCCTCTCCCGCGACAAACAGCTCATCCAGGGTCGTTGGCATTTCAACCCCAGCGGCATCCAGTACTTCGGGGTTGGCCCATAGCCAGTTCACCCGGTGGACGTTAGCAGGTACCGCCACATACTGACCGTCATAGCGCATAATATTGGCGACAACCTCAGGTAGCAGTTCATTCCAGCCTTCGGCGTCTGCGACGTCATCAAGATTACCTAACAGACCCAGCTCGCCCCACTCCTGGATTTCAGGCCCCTTGATTTGAGCCGCTGAAGGAGGATTGCCAGACATGGCACGCGACTTGAGCACGGTCATCGCCGTTTCACCACCGCCCCCGGCGACAGCAAAATCCTGCCAGCCATAACCTTCCGCTTCCATCAGCTCTTTAAGCACGTTGGCAGCGCGGGCTTCACCGCCGGAGGTCCACCAGTGAAGTACTTCGACGTCATCGGCATGAGCTGTCGCGGCAAGTGTAGCCCCGGCTAAGGCGAGTGCGAGGGTGGTTTTCTTAAACATCGGCATTGCGTCGCTCCTGATATTGTTATTGTCCTCTCGGACGTTCGGCCTTTAGAAGGTTACTCCAGGAAAAGCAGCAACGTGAGTTACCGAGTGCTGCATAGTGTTGGAGGTTTATTACAAACCCGTAATAGTTTCCTGACGCGGTAGCGTAAGGGTCACGATTAGGCCTTGTTCGGCATGGTTGGCAAGCTGAATATTGCCACCGTGTGCCCGGGCGATATGCTTGGCAATGCCTAACCCCAGGCCGCTACCGCCGGTATGGCGGCTGCGAGAAGGTTCCAGCCTTACAAAGGGCGAAAACACGCGTTCTAACTGCTTTTCAGGAATGCCCGGGCCGTAATCGCGTATCTGTAAGGTGACGCTTGCCTCCTCATCAAACAGATAGATATCCGCCTGCTTACCGTAAAAAATCGCGTTCTCAAGCAAATTGGCCAGGCAACGCTTTAGCGCTAGAGGCTTGGCAACAATCGGCGCGATGTTGACGGCACTCTGGCGCTCAATCTTGACCTCCCCCCCTTGCAAGCTAAGCGCCTCGGCCAGCTCTTCAAGCAGTTGCTCCAGGGACACAGGCACCGGTTCTTCGTGCAGATCCAGCCCTTTTACCGATGCCAGCGCGCCTTTTACCAAACTATCCAACTCGTCCAGAGAGGCACAAAAACGCTCGCGCTGGAGCGTGTCATCCAGCATCTCGGCACGCAGGCGCATACGGGTGATCGGTGTTTTTAGGTCATGAGAAATAGCGGAGAACAGCCGCTCGCGCTCCTCAATCTGCTCACGTATGCGTCGCTGCATTCGATTAAATGCAATGGCAGTGGCCGCCACCTCTTTGGGGCCGCTCTCCTTTAAGGGGGGAATATCAAGGTCATCTCCCAACTGCCTGGCCGCGCGTGAAAGCCGTGCCAGCGGCCGGGTCACGCTGGTAATGCCCAGTAACGAAAGCGCCAACACGCTCAGCAGTACCAAAAGCCCTACCAGCAAACGCTCTTCAGAAAGCCAGCGATAGCCGCTAAAAATATCGGGCACGCCCAGGAGCGTGGCAACGTAAAGCCAGGTGCCGGGTGAAAGCTCTAACTGTACGACTAAAATGGGCGGCGATAGCGGCTCCATCATCAGGCTGTGCTGCCCCCAACGGGGCGGCAGGTCATAAAGAAGCACCTCGTTATTGAGTACGCGCAGATTTTCCGGACGCGAAAATTCGACGACGACATCGTCAATATTAAGCTCGCGAGTGAGCACCGAACGTACGTTGTTAACGACAACTTCTTTTTCCAGCCCCGAGCCAATATCGTTGACCATGAGTCGGCGCTCGTTAACGCTCACAAAAAACCGCGTTCCGCCCATATTGCGTAACTGATCCAGCACAATATGGCGGTATTCAACGGGTAGCGAGCGGAAGAACCGCATGGTGGAGGCGATGCTAAAGGCCATGTTGGTGGACAGCTCATCAAGCTGAGCCAAATGGCTGGATCGTACTTGAGAACTCCAAAGCGCATAGCTGGCGCCTTGAGCCACCAGCACCCCAGCGATCATGATAATGACAAAACGCCCACGCAGAGAAGCAGGCAGCCAGCGGGCCAGCCTACGTCTAATGCCTCTCCATCCTGTCGCTTTCACGTTAATGCATCTACCTGGGCGGTTAACACATAGCCCGCCCCTCGCACCGTGCGGATCAGTTGCGAATGCTGAGCATCTTCGCCCAACCGTTGGCGAAGCCGACAAACGTGAACATCAATGGAGCGATCAAACGGCGGCGCGTCTCTCCCCCGGGTCAGCGCATAGAGATCATCCCGCGAGAGCACCGTGGCAGGGTGTTCCAGAAACACTTGGAGTAGTTGAAAATCGGCCCCTGAGAGCGAGGTACGCTCACCCTTCTCGTCAATCAGCTCTCGTGTCATGCGATCGAGCTGCCACTGACCAAACCCCACCCAACGCGCTTGCCCTGTGGGAATAGGCGCCGCATCACTGCGCGTACGCCGCAATACCGCTTTAATGCGCGCTAACAGCTCGCGGGGGTTAAATGGCTTGCTCAGGTAGTCATCAGCACCTAACTCCAGGCCGAGAATTCGATCAGTCTCATCAGCACTGGCCGTAAGCATAATAATCGGCACATCGCTATGTTTTCTCACATCACGGCAGATGGTAAACCCGTCATCGCCGGGCAACATTAAATCGACAATCAGCAAGTCGGGAGAGCGCTCCAAGCGCAGAGCATGCAGCGCCTCGGCGCCATCGGCGGTGAAAACACGATAACCGTGGCGACCCAGATAATCAGCAAGCAGCTCACGAATTTCCGGATCGTCATCGACCACAATCAAGGTAGCAGCGGGTGTCGTCATTGCAGCGGCTTTGGCCCTACGTTGTTGTCGTTCTGGGGCCATGATGATGGTCGAGGGGACCGGGTATCTCAAGCCCCCTTCGACTAATGATGGGACTGACGCTAACGAATCTTCTTTTTAATGCCGCTTTCAGAGTGCAAATCGCTCGCGTAACAGCACAGCGACGGCCGCCTCGCCGTGGTGGCCTATCTGCCGCGCGGCGTTTAGCCTGCCGGCCATTTCTGGGTGTGAGTTAATCATGAAGTGCGGCTCTCCCACCAAGCTTAGCATCTCAACGTCGTTGAGGTTGTCGCCAAAAGCAAGGCAGTCTTCAGATGCAACCGAGAGGCGCTTGAGCAGCGCCGACAGCGCTACTCCCTTATTGACGCCTCCCGCCATAATCTCTAACGAATCGCTGGTTGAATAGGTCACGTGAAGCGAGCCATCATTAATTTCGCGGATCGCGGTTTCGATCTTTAACAGCGCATCCGGGCGCCCACCGTAAAGCACCTTGCCGATCCCCTCGGTAGGCATCTTCTCCGGCGGCACCACTTGGTAGACAAATCCCGTGGCTGCATGCATTTCCAAATGGCTGGGCGACTCAGCATCTATGTACCAGGCATCGTCCAGGTAAAGGCTTAACCGTACACCGTCCGGGCGCGGCAATTTAATCAACGCGGCAGCCTGAGGGGACCCGACATGGTAGGCCGCCAGCAATTGATCGTTAGGGTCGTGTGTATAGGCACCGTTACTGCTGATTAAATGGATGGGAACATTGAGCTGATCTCTAAAAACACGCATATCGGCGTAGTGGCGTCCTGATGCAAGCACCAAAAGATGCCCCTGGTTGACCAACGTTCTTAAGACCTCAATGGTATCTTCGTGCAAGCGATGGTCGCGCCCCAATAGGGTGCCATCAAGATCAGAAACAATCAGCCGTGGTGTCATAACGTGCGCTCTCCATTAATGAAACATCAGCTTAACCGATCCTCCTCGGGCTATGTCACACCTTGATACTATCTAAGATACTATCTAACTAACATCAACTTCCACGGCGGATAATTGGCGCAGCCCCTGGGAATCCGTATAGTGGCAAGCTACTCTCGCCAACTGATTGATCTCATGCTTCAGAATAATTCTATGCTTGCTCAGCTCAAGCAACAAATTCGTGATACCACCCCGCGCGCTGAAGGGGTGATTAAAGCCACCGAGAAAGGCTTTGGCTTTCTCGAAACCGATAACGGTGAATCCTACTTCGTGCCGCCTCCCGCGATGAAGCAGGTGATTCACGGTGACCGCGTAGAAGCGGTGATTCACGAAAACGGTGACAAGAAATCGGTTGAGCCTGAAAAACTGGTTGAAGCCGGTCTTGACCGCTTTGTGGCGCGTGTTCAAAAGCGCGAAGATCGTTTGGCCGTCGTCCCTGATCACCCCTCTATTCGTAATGTGATCAAGTCACGTATCAAAAACAGCCTGGATGAAGCCAGCATTGCCGATGGTGACTGGGTGGTTGCCCGCCTGGTTCGCCATCCGCTTAAAGAGAATGACCGCGGCTTTTTTGCCCAGATTGATGATCTGGTCGCCAAGTCGGACGACCCTGCGGTGCCATGGCGCGTCACACTTGCCCGTCACGCGCTGGAACAGGACTGCCCCGATGCGGGCACCGAATGGCCATTACACGAAGAAGGCCTGACCCGCGAAGACCTTACCGAGCAGCCCTTCTTCACTATCGACGGTGAAAAAACCCGCGATATGGATGATGCGCTACACGTCAGCAAACGCGCAGAGGGCGGCTGGCAGCTAAGCGTCGCGATTGCGGACCCCACTGCCTATGTAGAAGAGGGGCATGCCGCTGACCTGGAAGCACGTACCCGCGCCTTCACCGTGTACCTGCCGGGCCAAAACGTGACCATGCTGCCGGAACAGTTGGCCGATGACCTGTGTTCGCTACGGGAAGGCCAAGAGCGCCCGACACTCGCTTGCACGTTGGTTATCAATGCCGACGGCAGCCTGGGTGACTACCGCTTCTTCGCGGCGAACGTTAAATCGCATGCCAGGCTCGTGTATGACCGCGTTTCTGACTGGATTGACGGTCAAGGCGATTGGGCACCCGAAGATAACATCGCCGAGCAGCTTACTGCGCTGCAAGAACTCACCGAAGCACGTACCTCCTGGCGCAACGAGCACGCACTGGTCTTTAAAGATCGTCCCGATTACGTTTTTGAGCTGGACGCGGCAGGCAATGTGCTGGCGATCAATACCGAAGACCGGCGTATCGCCAACCGCATGATTGAAGAGTCGATGATTGCGGCCAACGCCTGCTGCGCGGACTTCCTGGCAAGCCACATCGGCCACGGTATCTTTAACGTGCATCGTGCCTTTGAGCCTGAAAAAGCCGAGGCGGCGCAAGAGTTCCTGGCAAGCCAGGAGATTACCGTTGAGCGTGAAGCGTTAACGGAACTGGATCACTACAAAGAGCTTAAGCGCGCGCTTGAGAGCCGCGATGACGCCTGGCTGGATGCTCGTCTGCGTCGTTTCCAGGGCTTTACCAGCATGTCTGCTCAGCCCGGCCCGCACTTTGGCCTTGGCCTAGCTGCTTACGCGACCTGGACATCACCGATTCGTAAGTATGGCGATATGGTCAATCACCGTTTGATCAAACGCGTACTGAAAAGCGAACAGGCCCCGGCAGAAGCAAGCCAGGCGTTAACCGAGCAGCTCACCGAGCGCCGCCGCCTAAACCGGATGGCCGAGCGTGATGTGAAAGACTGGCTCTACGTGCGCTTCTTAACGCCTGCGGCGCAGAACCAGGACACGTTTGAAGCTGACATTATGGCGATTAACCGTGGCGGTATGCGCGTACGCCTGATTGAGAATGGCGCTACCGCATTTGTTCCAGCTCCTTTGATGCATAGCGACCGCGACAAAGTGGCTATCGATGATAAAGAGGGACGCATTCAGATCGAGGGTGAAGAGCGCTATAAACTGGGCGATAGCCTACGTGTTGCGCTGGTAGAAGCGCGTGAAGAAACCCGTTCGCTGGTGGCACGCCCCGCCTAAAGTGTCTGCCCGCCCATATGGGCGGGCTTATGACCTCGGCAATGTGACAGGCAATAGTCTGTTGCCGCTTGCTTCAGCGGTCATCAAAATGACACATTATACAGGGGGGCGCCTGCAGCCCCCTGCGTTTGCAATCATAAGTCGCCCGCTCAACTATCAGTGGTTCGAGGAGGTATCGGCGTAGTGCATATTGCCGACATGACCATGTTTTATGCGCCCTCCAGTGGCGGCGTACGTACCTATCTTGATGCCAAGCGTCATCGCTTGAACGCCCTGGCCGATGCTCGCCATACCCTGCTGGTGCCTGGCGAGCGCCATGTGTATATAGCCCAAGATCACCGTGTTGATGTGCCCGCAACCCCACTGCCTTTCAGCAATGGCTATCGCTTCCCATTGACAAGGCGTCCCTGGCGGCGAGCGCTTAATGAGGTGCGTCCGGACCTGATCGAAGCCGGCGACCCGTATACCGTCGGCTGGGCGGCCATCGCAAGCGCCCGTGAGCTTGATATCCCGCTGATAGCTTTTTACCACTCCGACCTACCCACCATGATCAGCAATCGGCTAGGGGGCTGGTCACGTTCGTTGATCAATGGCTACATCTCGCGGCTTTATGATCACTATGATCGCGTCCTCGCTCCGAGCCGTGTGATGGCAGAGCGACTCGAAGGGCTAGGTATTAAGGAGGTTCGCGTTCAGCCGCTGGGCGTAGATCTCACAACCTTTCGTCCTGAACTTCGCGATGAGCAGGTCAGGGTCGAGCTGGGGCTTGATGACGACACACGCCTGCTGGTTTTTGCCGGGCGTGGCTCGCAGGAAAAAAACCTGTCGACCCTGCTGGAGACCATGCGCCGCCTGAAGAGCGGCACATCCACACAGCGCTATCATTTACTGATGATCGGCTCCTCAATGCCGACTCAGGTTCCCGACAACGTAACGGTCATCAATCATTTTTGCCCGACCGCCGAGATTGCACGTTATTTCGCCAGTAGCGATGCGTTGTTGCATGCGGGCACCCAGGAAACCTTCGGGCTGATTGTGCTGGAAGCCATGGCTTGTGGCATTCCGGTAGTGGCAGCCCGCGCCGGTGCGCTGACCGAAAACGTTCCCGAAGAGTGCGGAATGCTGTGTCGACCTCTGGACAGTGAAGATATGGCGCGCAGCATTCAGGCGCTTTTCGAAAACGATGCAAAAGCCATGGGCCGTCGCGCGCGCGCGCATGTAGAACGCCATCATGACTGGGATATCGTCGTGCAGGGGGTTATGCAGCACTATCGCGAACTTCTCGGCATTAGTCATACGGCAACGGTGAGCGCACAGCATGGCTAACAGGGAATTTGCACTGGTACTCCATGACATTGCCCCCATCACCTGGCCGGACTATCGCGCCTTTGTCGAGGAGGTCGATAGCATGGGAAAAATCCCCATGACTTGGCTTGTCGTGCCTGACTTTCATCATCGCAGTAACACCTTTAAAGACACCGACATGCTGCAGCTTCTGCATCAGCGCAGGGAGCGCGGAGACGAACTGGCGTTACATGGTTTCTATCACTGCGATGATGCGCCCGCCCCCCGCACGCCGCGCGACTACTTCATGCGACGGCTTTATACCTATGAAGGTGAGTTTTACCCGCTCAGCTACGCTGATGCGCTTGAACGTTTACAGCGTGGCGTCGAACTTTTTCGTGCTCAAGGCTGGCCACTGGAGGGATTCGTTGCGCCCGCTTGGCTTTTAGGCGAAGGCGCACGGCAGGCACTGAAAACCCAAGGGTTTACCTATACCAGCGACCCCGGCCAGCTGTACTTTCTGCCAGACTACACACCGATTAAGGCGCCCTCGCTAGTGTGGAGCGCACGCAGCCGCTGGCGGCGCGGTATGTCCTGGGTCGTTAATGAGCGGGCCAGGCGTCGTCATCGCCAAGCGCCACTGATTCGCCTGGGGTTACACCCCGTGGATATGCGCCATGCTATTTCAAGGCGCTACTGGCTGACGACGATTCGGCGCCTGTTAGAAGAAGGCTATCGGCCCACCACCAAGATCAGTTGGTTACAGCGCCATTGCAGTCAGCACGATCAGACTGGCACCTTATCATCACGTATGGGTACCCGCCTTGAAAACGCTCGCCCAGCGCCAAACCCACCCCTGAATAATTAAACGCATGCAAAGAACACTCTGGCTGCTGACCGCAGGTCTCATCGCTGTTATGGCCATCCCCCTATTATTGGGTGGCACTGACCTTATTCATTTACTTGCCGGGTTTCCACCAAGTCTGTTTGCGCTGATGCTGTGCATGATATTGGCCTGCTGGCTGCTTAACGGTGCCAAGCTGCGTGTTCTACTGGCGGGACGCGCCGGCAACATGGGCCTGATGCGTGCAACCGGTACGGTAATGGCCACTGAATTCGCCATTTGCGCCACGCCAGGGGGAAGCGGTGGGCCATTGACACTGATCGCCCTTCTCACGCAACGTGGCGTACGACCCGCGCAAACCACTGCCATTTTTGCTGTAGACCAGATCATTGACCTGCTGTTTTTTCTCTGTTCGATGATCGCGATGATGATTTATGTCATCACGCGCTCCATTGATGCCCGGCTAGGATGGATGCTAGTGGTACCCATGGCACTCTTGTGCCTGGCGCTGCTCGGCGTCATTCTCATAGGCCGCTATCATCGCCGCGTACTAATTGTGACCGGCCGCTTACTGTCTCGAATGCGTGTCAGTGCACGGCTCCAGCATGCCATGGTGCGCCGCATCCTGCTCTTCAAGCAGGCCTTTACCGAAACCCTTCAGTTGCCGCGCTCAGCGCTGGCTTTGGCCTTCGGATTCGGGATCGTGCACTGGATCGTGCGCTACAGCATTCTCTACGTCACGCTGTACGGCCTTGGACAACATCTGGATTGGGCATGGACCTTCCTGGTGCAGATGCTCTCCATGGCGGCTGGCCAACTGACCCTCCTGCCCGGCGGTGCCGGGGGTGCAGAGCTCTCCTCGTCGGCCCTGCTGGCCCCTATCGTGGGTCAAAGCAGCGCGGCAGCCGCCATCTTGATCTGGCGTGCTGTCACCTACTATTTTTATCTGATCGCCGGGGCGCCGGTATTTATGCTGATGGCAGGACGCCCGCTGCTCAGAAAAATTCTTGAAGGGCGCAAGCGTGAGGTCGAGGGTTAAAATGACGGCGGTGCAGCCAACTTGAAGATACAAAAAAGGGGTGCCAAACGGCACCCCTTTTTGATCCGCTTGCCAGCTTACCAGCCCGTCACTTCTTTCAGTGCGTCGCCGATTTCTGCCAAAGAACGAACGGTTTTAACACCGGCGTCTTCCAGAGCAGCAAACTTCTCGTCAGCCGTGCCTTTACCACCAGAAATGATGGCGCCAGCGTGGCCCATACGCTTGCCAGGAGGTGCAGTAACACCGGCAATGTAAGAAACCACTGGCTTGGAAACGTGATCCTTGATGTAGGCGGCTGCTTCTTCTTCAGCCGTACCACCGATTTCGCCGATCATAACGATCGCTTCGGTTTTCGGATCCTTCTCGAACATTTCCAAAATGTCGATGAAGTTGGAACCCGGAATCGGGTCGCCACCGATACCGACACAGGTAGACTGACCGAAACCGTGGTCAGTGGTCTGCTTAACGGCTTCGTAAGTCAGCGTACCAGAGCGGGAAACGATACCCACACGGCCCGGCTGGTGGATGTGACCCGGCATAATACCGATTTTGCACTCACCCGGCGTAATAACACCCGGGCAGTTCGGGCCAATCAGACGCACGCCCAGCTCGTCGCATTTTACTTTTGCGTCGAGCATATCAAGCGTAGCGATGCCTTCGGTGATGCAAACGATCAGCTTGATGCCAGCGTTAGCGGCTTCAAGGATTGAGTCTTTGCAGAACGGAGCCGGTACGTAGATAACGCTGGCTTCCGCGCCTGTTTTCTCTACCGCTTCTTTAACGGTGTTGAAAACTGGCAGGCCCAAATGCTCCTGGCCGCCTTTGCCCGGCGTAACACCACCGACCATTTGCGTACCATAGGCAATCGCCTGCTCGGAGTGGAACGTGCCCTGGCCACCAGTGAAACCCTGGCAGATGACCTTGGTGTTCTTATCGATCAGGATACTCATTACTTGCCCTCCGCCGCTTTAACAACCTGCTGAGCCGCATCGGTCAGACTGGTAGCAGCGATGATGTTCAGACCGCTGGACGCCAGTTTCTCAGCACCCAACTCGGCATTGTTACCTTCCAGGCGAACCACGACCGGCACGTTGACACCCACTTGCTCAACGGCACCGATAATGCCTTCAGCAATCATGTCGCAACGTACGATACCGCCGAAGATGTTAACCAGAACGGCTTTCACGTTGTCGTCAGACAGGATGATCTTGAACGCTTCTGCTACGCGCTCTTTGGTCGCGCCGCCGCCAACGTCCAGGAAGTTAGCCGGCTTGCCGCCACTCAGGTTAACGATGTCCATGGTGCCCATGGCCAGGCCTGCGCCGTTTACCATGCAACCAATGTTACCGTCGAGTGCGACGTAGTTCAGTTCCCACTTCGCTGCATCGGCTTCACGCTGATCTTCCTGGGAAGGATCGCGCATGGCCTGCAGGTCCGGGTGACGGTACAACGCATTGCTGTCGAGGCCCAGTTTGGCGTCGAGGCAGTGCAGGTTGCCTTCGTCAGTGATAACCAACGGGTTGATCTCTAAAAGCGCCAGATCCTTGTCGTGGAACAACTTGGATAGGCCCAAGAAGATCTTGGTGAACTGTTTGACCTGGTCGCCTTTCAGGCCCAGAGCAAAGGCCAACTCACGCGCCTGGTACGGCTGTGCGCCAACCAGCGGATCAATTTCGGCTTTAAGAATCTTTTCCGGCGTCTCTTCAGCAACCGTTTCGATTTCAACACCACCTTCAGTCGAGGCCATGAAGACCACGCGACGGGTAGTACGATCGACAACGGCACCGAGGTAAAGCTCATCGGCGATATCAGTGCAGGTCTCTACCAGAATCTTGGCAACCGGCTGACCTTGTTCGTCAGTCTGAAAGGTTACCAGGTTTTTGCCCAGCCACTGCTCGGCAAACGCCTTCGCTTCAGCCGGATCTTTGATCAACTTAACGCCACCCGCTTTACCACGGCCACCTGCGTGCACCTGGGCTTTAACTACCCACATGTCGCCGCCGATCTTTTTGCAGGCTTCTACTGCTTCTTCGGGAGTGTCCACGGCAAAGCCTTTAGACACTGGTAGACCATAATCAGCAAACAGCTGTTTGCCTTGATACTCGTGAAGGTTCATCGATTCATGCCATTGGTTGCATGTGACTCGAACGACAACCCGTTTTAAAAACGGGCTGTCCCCGTACTTTCGCGCGCTATTTTACAACATGCCCGAAAGTGATGCGCCACCTAATGGTGGCGCCTGGTAGTTACCGCTGAACTTATTTGCGCTTTTTACGATTAGCCATGTGGATTGCATGGCCTTCCACCGCGAGAGCCGCTTCATGAATAGCTTCAGAAGTGCTCGGGTGGGCATAGCAGGTCAACGCTAGATCTTCAGCGCTGGAACCAAATTCCATCGCGATAACGCCTTGGGCAATCAGCTCACCCGCGTGCTGACTGACGATGTGCATGCCCAGAATGCGGTCTGTTTCGGCATCGGCAATAATCTTGGCCATACCTTCAGGCGCATTGTTGGCAAGCGCACGACCGTTGGCAGAGAACGGGAAAGAGCCGGTTTTGACTTCGATGCCTTTCGCTTTGGCATCTTGCTCGGTTATACCTACCCACGCTACTTCAGGCGAGGTGTAGATAACGCTGGGGATGGCGTCGTAATTCATTTCAGCTTTATGGCCAGCGATAATGTCAGCGACCATAACGCCTTCTTCAGACGCTTTATGAGCAAGCATTGGACCACGTACACAGTCACCGATTGCATAAACGCTCGGGACATTAGTACGGCACTGGTCATCGACGAAGATAAAGCCACGCTCGTCAAGCTCAACGCCTACGCCGTCGGCAATCACGCCTTGCGTATAAGGACGACGACCCACACAAACAATCAGTTTGTCGAAGGTCATTTCCTGCTCGCCGTCACCGTCGGTGTACTTAACGACGACTTCGTTGTCCTTGACCTCAGAACCGGTCACGCGTGCGCCCAGTTTGATGTCCAGACCCTGTTTCTTGAGCAGCTTCTGGGTCTCTTTGGCAATCGCGCCGTCAACCATCGGCAAAAAGCTGTCCATGGCTTCAAGAACGGTCACGTCAGAACCTAAACGCTTCCAAACGCTGCCCAGCTCCAGGCCAATAACACCAGCACCGATCACACCCAAACGCTTGGGTACTTCGGTAAACTCAAGTGCGCCTGTAGACGTCACAATCAGGTCGTCGGTCAGCGGCGTCGGCGGAATTTCAACCGGCACGGAGCCTGCGGCGATAACGATGTTGTCAGCCGTGTAGGTCGTGGCATTGCCATCGTGGTCGGTTACTTCAACTTCTGTAGACGAAGTAACTTTACCTTTACCTTCCAGCGAAGTAACACCGTTGGCCTTGAACAGTGCGCTGATGCCGCCCACGTTTTTGTTAATGACCGAGTTTTTGAACTCGAGCATTTTGGCAATGTTAGCCTTCGGCGCGTCAATCTCGATGCCAACTTCAGCAAAGTGATCACGTGCTTCAACAAACTTATGTGAGGTTTCCAGCAGCGCTTTGGAAGGAATACAACCGACGTTCAGGCAGGTGCCGCCGTGAACAGTCTTGCCTTCCTTGTTAACCCATTTTTCAACACAGGCTGTTTTCAGGCCCATTTGCGCTGCACGGATAGCAGCTACGTAACCGCCAGGGCCGGCGCCGATAACGATCACATCAAACTTGTCAGCCATGTTGGCTCCTTTAGCTCGGTGCTCTTCTCTCGTCTTTACATTGCCGAGAGAAGAGCGGTGTGCGACTGCATAAGAAGGGTGGCGCGTATCGAAATATCAATGCGCAAGGATACGTGGTCTACGTACCTTAGACGTCCAGCAGCAAACGTGCCGGGTCTTCCAGCAATTCTTTAAGCGTAACCAGGAAACGTACGGCGTCTTTGCCATCAATCATACGGTGATCATATGACAGTGCCAGGTACATCATGGGGCGAATTTCAACCTTGCCATTAACAGCCATCGGACGATCCTGGATTTTGTGCATCCCCAGAATAGCCGTTTGCGGCGGGTTGATAATCGGCGTCGACATCAGAGAACCGAACGTACCACCATTGGTGATGGTGAAGGTGCCGCCGATCATGTCGTCCATGCCCAGCTTGCCGTCACGACCACGCTTACCGAAATCAACAATCGTTCTTTCGACATCAGCAATTTTCATGCTGTCGGTGTCGCGCAGTACAGGGACCACCAGACCACGGTCGGTGGATACCGCAACACCGATATCCTGGTAACCGTGATACACGATGTCGGTACCGTCGATAGAGGCATTAACATCCGGGAAGCGTTTGAGAGCTTCAGTTGCCGCTTTTACAAAGAAGCCCATAAAGCCCAGCTTGATATCGTGAGCTTTTAGGAAGGTGTCTTTGTACTGCGCACGCAGGGCCATGATCTCAGTCATGTCCACTTCGTTATACGTGGTCAGCATGGCAGCGGTTTGCTGAGCTTGTACCAGACGCTTGGCAATCGTTTGACGCAGGCGGGTCATCGGCACGCGTTTTTCAACACGCTCGCCTTCAACAGCCGCTGGGGTCGCTGCGGCGTTGCTCGGCGCAGAAGACTTGGCAGCACCTTTCTTGGCGGAGCCATCTTTAACGGCTTTTTGCACGTCTTCTTTCAGGACGCGACCGCCTTTGCCCGTACCTTCAATTTTGGCAACGTCAAGGTCGTGCTCGGCAACCAGCTTGCGCGCCGCCGGTGCGACGATCTTGTCGCCCATTTTCTCATCGCTGGCGCCATCGTCAGCAGAGGCGGCTGGCTCTTTATCAGCCGCTGTTGCTACGTTGCTACCGCCACCTTCGGTGAAGACCGCGAGAATTGCTTCGGACTCTACCTGGCTGCCCTCTTCGGCTTTGATTTCTGCCAGCGCACCGTCAGCAGGCGCAACCACTTCCAGTACGACTTTATCGGTTTCGATATCAGCCAGCACTTCATCGCGCTTAACCGCTTCACCGACCTTTTTGTGCCAAGTCGCCACGGTGCCTTCCTGGATAGACTCAGGGAAGCTCGGCGCTTTTACATCATGCTGCTTGCCGCCGCTGGCTTTCTTCTCTTCTGTTTTCTCTTCTTTCTTTTCGTCTTGCTGATCAGCTTTCTCGGCTTTCGGCTCATCAGAAGATGGCTCTTCTTTTTTACCGCTGTCGCCTGAAGCGCTGCCTTCACCGATTTTGCCAAGCACCTGCTCAGACGCGACGCTTTCGCCCTCTTCGGCCATTACGTCAGTCAGGGTGCCCGCTTCAGGTGCCACCACTTCCAGCACCACTTTGTCGGTTTCGATTTCAACAATCAGTTCGTCACGCTCGACGCTGTCACCCGGCTTTTTGTGCCACGTAGCCACAGTACCTTCGGCAACGGATTCCGGAAAGGTTGGCGCTTTGATCTCGGTAGCCATGTCGTTTCCCTTATGGTGTTCTCTAAATCCGGTGGGCGCTTTACAGATTGAAAGCGTCTTCCACCAGCTGGCGCTGCTGTTCAGTATGGACGGACATATAGCCCGCTGCCGGCGCGGCAGAGGCAGGACGTCCTGCAAATTTCAACTCGCGTCCGAGGCCATCTTTAAGCATATCGGCCACTGTACGCATGTGGTGCTGACTGGAGTACCAAGCGCCCTGGTTCAACGGCTCTTCCTGACACCAGACAATATCTTCCACATTGCCATACGCCTGGAGCGCTTCCAGAAGTTCTTCTTTCGGGAAGGGATACAGCTGCTCAAGACGAATGATCGCCGTATCGTTACGCTCATTTTCTGCACGCCAAGCGGCCAGATCATAGTAGACCTTGCCTGAGCACAGAATCGCGCGCGTTACGTTTTCAGCGGCCAGATCCGCTTGATCCGGCAACACCATTTGGAATTTACCGTGAGCAAGATCTTCAAGGCTCGATACCGCTTCCTTGTGACGCAGCAACGACTTGGGCGACATAACAATCAACGGCTTGCGCAGCGGACGAATCACCTGACGACGCAGCAAGTGATAAATCTGCGCAGGTGTCGTCGGCACACAGACCTGCATGTTGTGCTCAGCACACATTTGCAGGAAACGTTCCAGTCGCGCAGACGAGTGCTCTGGACCCTGGCCTTCATAGCCATGGGGTAGCAGCATCGTTAGGCCACATAAACGGCCCCACTTGCTCTCACCAGAAGAGATGAACTGATCAACGACCACCTGTGCACCGTTGAAGAAGTCACCAAACTGGGCTTCCCAAATAACCAGGTCATTCGGCGCAGTGGTGGAATAACCGTACTCAAACGCCAACACAGCTTCTTCTGATAGGAAGGAGTCGTGAATGGTGAAAACCGGCTGACCATCGGCCATGTTTTGCAGCGGCACGTAGGTAGAGCCATCTTTCTGGTTATGAACCACAGCGTGACGGTGCGAGAACGTACCGCGACCCACATCCTGACCAGTAATCCGGATCGGGTGCCCTTGGTCAAGTAACGTGGCGTAGGCCAGCGTTTCAGCAAAGCCCCAGTTCATGGCCATGCCACCGGCCTGCATCTTGCGGCGGTCTTCGTAAATCTTGGCTACCTGGCGCTGCACCTCGACCCCATCCGGAATCTCGCACATTTTCGCAGCCAGTTGCTGAAGACGCTTCATGTCAAAAGACGTATCCGCATCGCCCGTCCACTCATGCCCCAGGTACGGCGCCCAGTCCACAAACAGGGATTGATTGGGCTCCTGAACCAGTGCATTGGCAACGTGGTTACCCGCGACCAGATCATCGCGATACGTTTCCATCATCGCTTTGGCATCATCTTCAGATAGAACGCCCTGGTCAACCAAACGCTTAGCGTAAACCGTACGCGTCGACGCATGATCCTTGATTTTGGCGTACATCAAAGGCTGCGTACCGGACGGCTCATCGGCTTCGTTATGCCCACGGCGACGGTAGCAGACCAGATCAATAACGACGTCTTTTTTGAACTGTTGACGGTAATCCAGCGCCACTTGGGTCGCATGGATAACGGCGTCAGGATCATCACCATTCACATGGAAGATGGGCGCCTGGACCATCTTGGCAATGTCGGTACAGTACTCGGTCGAACGAGCATCCATGGGGTTGGACGTCGTAAAGCCCACCTGGTTATTGATGACGATGTGAATCGTGCCGCCGGTCTTATAGGCCCGGGTCTGAGACATCTGGAATGTCTCCATGACGACGCCTTGACCCGCGAAGGCAGCATCACCATGAATATTGATGGGTAACACCTTGTCGCCGGCAGGATCCTTGCGGCGGTCTTGGCGCGCGCGTACGGAACCTTCAACAACCGGTGCGACAATTTCCAGGTGCGAGGGGTTGAACGACATGGCCAGGTGGACTTCGCCGCCCGGTGACATGACGTTGGAGCTAAAGCCCTGGTGATACTTCACATCACCAGAACCACGCTCAATCACCTTCTTACCATCAAACTCATCAATCAAGTCAGCCGGGTTTTTGCCCAGAATATTGACCAACAGGTTGAGGCGACCACGGTGCGCCATACCGATAACGACTTCCTTCGTACCATAACCGCCAGCACGCTGGATAAGCTCGTCCATCATGGGTACAAAGACTTCACCACCTTCAAGACCAAAGCGTTTGGTACCTGGATATTTGGATGCCAGGTAAGTTTCCAAACCTTCAGCAGCCGTCAGACGCTCGAGCACATGCTTGCGAACATCGTCACTAAACTTGGGAGCACTGCGCACTGATTCGAAGCGCCGTTGTAGCCAGCGTTTCTCTTCTGTGTCCACGATATGCATGAACTCACAGCCGATGGAGCGACAGTACGTCTTCTCCAACGCGTCCACGATCTCACGCAGTGGTGCCTTATCAATACCCAGGAAGAACGAACCGGTCTGGAACTCGGTATCAAGATCAGCCTTGGTCAACTGATGGAATGATAAATCGAGGTCAGGGACGGGGGTAGGATTACGCAGTCCAAGCGGATCGATATCAGCCTTTTGATGACCACGGAAGCGATACGCATTGATCAACTGCAGGACTTTCACCTGCTTTTTGTTCTCACCGCTATCGGCAGCGGCAACTACCCGGCCCGGGCGGCTTTCACGACCTAGCTGGTAGAATTGATCACGAGTCGGGCTTAGTGGAACATCGTGGGAGGCACTGCCCTCAGAACTCGGTAGCTGGTCAAAATAGCTACGCCATTCGTCAGAAACAGCATCTGGATCGGCGAGGTACTGCTCGTAAAGCGCTTCCACGTAGTGGACATTGCCACCACTAACGTGAGAGGAACGCCACATTAACTCCATTATGCCTTGTTGCATCTCTCGGTCACCCTACACTGATGGGGTGGTATCGGCATCGCTGCAAAAAACAACGACATCGCTATTGCCCTGCCGGCGGGGCGGAACATGTACCGGCGGCACCGACCAACGGTCGGAAGCCCTACATAATTGCTATTTCTTAATTACTATTTCTTAACTGCTATTCTTGCTCAGCTCATGCTCAAAAGCCGGTACTCGCAGCACCGGCTTTTAAACTTGACTGCTCATAAAGTGCGGCGACGCGCCGCACTTTATGACAAGCCCTATGATAACAAGCGAAGCGCCACGATTTAAGTAGTAAAACGAGACTTGTTGCGTGGCAATCGCTTTTTATTGACTCACAAGGCGTTTATGTTGCATCTGCGAGCAGCATTTCGCGAATTTTACCGATCGCGCGCGTCGGATTTAAGCCTTTCGGGCAAACCGCTACGCAGTTCATGATGCCGCGGCAGCGGAACACCGAGAACGGATCTTCCAGGCTGGTCAAACGCTCGCGGGTTGCGGTATCGCGCGAATCCGCCAGGAAGCGGTAAGACTGCAGCAAGCCAGCAGGTCCTACGAACTTGTCCGGGTTCCACCAGAACGACGGGCAAGACGTAGAGCAGCAAGCACACAAGATGCACTCGTACAGGCCATCCAACTTTTCACGGTCTTCGGGCGACTGCAGGCGTTCAATGGCGGGCGCTGGCGTTTCATTTTGCAGGTACGGCTGAATACGCTCGTACTGCTTATAGAAAATCCCCATATCCACAACCATATCGCGGATAACCGGCAGACCAGGCAGCGGGCGCAGGATCAGCTTGTTGTTTTTCACAACATCTGACAGCGGTGTAATACACGCCAGGCCGTTTTTGCCGTTCATGTTCATACCATCAGAGCCACAAACGCCTTCGCGGCAGCTACGACGGAATGCCAGACCGCTGTCCTGTTCTTTCATCATATGAAGAACATCCAGCACCATGACATCGCGCCCTTTGGTATCAACCTGGAACTCCTGCATATAGGGCGCGGAGTCGGTTTCCGGATTGTAACGGTATACGGATACCTGAAGATTGGACATTATAACTCCCTCTCGTCAATGCGGAGTTTAGTAGGTACGAACCTTGGGTTCGAACGTATCAACAGTTTTCGGCTTGAAGTTGACGTCGCGCTGCTTCAGCTCTTTGGTGAGCGGGAAGTAGAGCGAGTGTTTCAGCCAGTTGACGTCATCACGGTCTGGGTAATCGTAACGTGAATGGGCACCGCGGCTCTCTTTACGCTCAAGGGCGGCAATTGCCGTCGCTTCGGCCACTTCCATCAGGTTATCAAGTTCCAGCGCTTCTACACGGGCCGTGTTGAAAGCATTGGACTTATCAGGCAGGTGAGCATTGGCAATACGGCTGCGCAGGTTGGCAAGCTTCTCAACGCCTTCCAGCATGTTTTTCTCTTCACGGAATACACCGAAAGAGTTCTGCATGATGTCCTGAAGCTCTGCTTTCAGCGCAGGAATGCTCTCACCGCCTTCCGACTCGTTCCAACGAGTAATGCGCTTCATCGCTGATTCAATATCAGACTCGGAGGCATCCAGGTACTCAATACCTTCGTTCAGCGCGCCTTCAATAAACATACCGGCGGCACGGCCAAACACCACCAGATCCAGCAAGGAGTTTCCGCCCAGACGGTTAGCACCGTGAACAGATACGCACGCTGCTTCACCACAGGCGAACAGACCGTTGATGATCTGGTCGTTGCCGCTTTCGTCCTGCAGAATCGCCTGACCATGAATGTTGGTCGGAATACCGCCCATCATATAGTGGCAGGTCGGCACGACCGGGATCGGGTCTTTCGCTGGATCGACATGAGCAAAGGTCTTTGAAAGCTCAACGATACCTGGCAGACGCTTGCTCAGCACCTCTTCACCCAAGTGATCAAGCTTCAGGAAGACGTGATCCCCCTTCTCGCCACAACCGCGGCCTTCCAGAATTTCCATGACCATGGAACGCGCAACAACGTCACGACCCGCCAGGTCTTTCGCGTTGGGCGCGTAACGCTCCATAAAGCGCTCGCCGTCTTTATTGATCAGGTAGCCACCTTCCCCGCGGCACCCTTCGGTTACCAGCGTGCCCGCACCGTAAATACCGGTCGGGTGGAACTGCCACATTTCCATATCCTGCATCGGGAAGCCCGCACGCAACGCCATACCGATACCGTCACCCGTATTGATCAGGGCATTGGTGGTAGATGCGTAAATTCGGCCAGCACCGCCAGTCGCCAATACAGTGGCCTTGGATTTAACGTGAACAACTTCGCCAGTTTCAATGCACATGGCGATACAACCCACCACGTCACCGTTGCCATTCTTCACCAGATCAACCGCATACCACTCATTCAAGAACGTTGTATTGTTCTTAAGGTTGTTCTGGTAAAGCGTGTGCAGCAGTGCGTGACCGGTACGGTCTGCCGCCGCGCAAGTACGCGCCGCTTGGCCGCCTTCACCGAAATTCTTGGACTGGCCACCGAACGGACGCTGATAGATGCGGCCGTTATCAAAGCGCGAAAACGGCAGGCCCATGTGCTCAAGTTCAAATACAGCTTTCGGGCCTTCAGAGCACATATACTCCGACGCGTCTTGGTCAGCGATATAGTCGCCGCCTTTAACAGTGTCGTACATGTGCCAGCGCCAATCGTCATTGGGATCAGAAGACGCGATAGCGCAGGTAATACCGCCCTGGGCAGAGACAGTGTGAGAGCGTGTCGGGAAAACTTTGGAAAGGACGGCTGTTTGTTTACCGGACTTCGCCAGTTCTAAAGCAGCGCGCAGGCCAGCGCCACCGCCACCGATAATAATGGCGTCAAACGTCAGGCTACGAAGGTTAGACATTTATCAAGCTCCCCACAGAATTTGAATGCCCCAAACCAGGTACACGAAGATAGCCAGAATAATCAGCGTCTGGACACCTACGCGCAGGCCAGTGGACTTAAGGTAATCAGTGGTTACGGTCCACAAGCCAATCCAGGCATGTGCTGCAATGGATATAAAAGCCAGCAATGAGAAGATCCGCATCCACGTTTGGTTAAACAGGCCGCTCCAGGTGTAGTAGTCAAGGTCTGGATTAAACAGCAGATAGGCCACCATAAAGACCGTGTAAACGGCCAGCACCACCGCAGACACGCGCTGCATCAGCCAATCAGACAGTCCGCTTCGGCCAAAACTTGTGACGTTGGTTACCATACCCAAACTCCTGCCAGAATAATTAGAACGGCACTCACCACAACGGTGATCTGTGCTTTTTGCACACCACCTTCTAGTGTCACACCAATATCGGCATCCATTAACAGGTGTTTAATCCCTGCTACAAAATGGAACGCCAGCGCAGAAAGCAGCCCCCAAGCAATGAACTTGGCCAATAGATTATTGGCAAGTGCGCTGCTAACGGCATCAAAGCCTGCTGGAGATGAAAGTGACTTACCCAACGCCCAAAAAGCGAACACCAGGCCAACGAACAGAATAACCCCCGTAATACGGTGGGCAATCGACGTCAGTGCCGGAAGTGGGAAGTGTATCGTTGTTAGATCTAAATTTACGGGTCGTTTGCTATTCACGGCTTATACACACTCTCTTGGCCCGCTCTGCGACAGGTCGGGCATAGCCCGAGCGGGCAGTGGTTGCTGGAAGGGGCTCGGCCGTTTGCCAAGTCGGGCACGACCACCTACCTGCCGGTCGCGCGCCGTGGATTATAAGAACCTTCGCCCCTGCTGACAAACCGAACTCGGACCTAACTCAATTATGTTGCAAAAAAAGCAGCCCGCCCGAGTCGATTTTGCAATGCAGCATCGATATAGTGACAGAGTCACGATAATTTGATAAGCCTGTTAAGGATTCGTCAAATCTCTGGCACCTGGTTACTATAGCTATCATTTGCCATATACAAAAATTGTCTAAGATAATAATTTTGCATAACCATACACGCACCACCCATGCCTAGCGCTTTGCATAATTGACAAAATGTCGCGCGCTCTTATAGTGGGCAAACCTTTTCGCCGGCGCGGCATGCGAAACAATGACTTTACGTCCCAACCCGAATCCGAAAGGAGGCCAACATGGCTGACAGGAAAGCAACATTGACGGTAGACGGTCTTGATAAAACGATCGAACTACCCATGTACTCCGGCACCCTTGGCCCAGACGTTATTGATGTCCGCGGCTTAGGTGCGGAAGGCCTGTTCACCTACGACCCTGGCTTTATGGCCACCTCTTCTTGCCAATCTGCCATCACCTATATTGACGGCGGCAAAGGCGTACTGCTGCATCGCGGCTACCCTATTGACCAACTGGCTAAAGAGTCCAACTTTGTTGAACTGAGCTATACCCTGCTTTTTGGTGAACTGCCCAACGACGAGCAGTACACGGACTTCGCTGCACGCATTCGCAATCACACGATGGTGCACGACCAAATCAACAACTTCTTTAAAGGGTTTCGCCGCGACGCGCACCCCATGTCAATTATGTGCGGCGTCGTAGGCGGCCTTGCGGCGTTCTACCATGACCACATGGATATCACTAAAGAAGAAGACCGCACTATTAGTGCTATTCGCCTGATCGCCAAAATGCCGACTCTGGCGGCCATGTCGCACAAGTATAATGTTGGCCAGCCGTTTAATTACCCGCGCAACGACCTGAGCTATGCAGAGAATTTCCTCTACATGATGTTCAGCAACCCGTGCGAAGAGTACAAGATCAACCCGGTTTACGCGAAAGCGATGGACCGCATTTTCATGCTGCATGCCGACCATGAGCAGAATGCCTCCACCTCTACCGTACGCTTGGCAGGCTCGACCGGCGCCAACCCCTTTGCCTGCATTAGCGCTGGCATTGCGGCACTATGGGGCCCGGCACACGGCGGCGCGAACGAAGCCGTACTGGCGATGCTTGATGAGATTGGCGACGACTCTGAAGAGAATATCCAACGCTTCATTGACAAGGCAAAAGACAAGGAAGACCCGTTCAAGCTGATGGGCTTTGGTCACCGCGTGTATCGCAACTTTGACCCCCGCGCCAAGGTAATGAAAGAGACCTGCGACGAAGTACTCGCCGAGCTGGGCATGGCGAACGACCCGCAGCTTAAAATTGCCAAACGCCTAGAGCAAATTGCACTGGAAGACGAATACTTCATCGAGCGCAAGCTTTACCCGAACGTCGACTTCTACTCTGGCATCATTTTGAAAGCGATGGGCATCCCCACCAATATGTTCACGGTAATCTTTGCCGTATCACGCACGATTGGCTGGATCTCCCACTGGAACGAAATGTTGAGCGAAAGCTATAAAATTGGTCGTCCGCGTCAGCTTTACACTGGCCATGACCAACGCGATTACCCGTCGAAATAATTTTCGACGGTTGAATCTTCAAGAAGGCCACCCTCGGGTGGCCTTCCTTGTTTAAGCGTCTCTGCTTGTATATGACCACCCTCCAAGCCTAACAACTCCCGCAAGCCACTCCCTTCTAAACACGTTCGAATACGTGCGCTAGACGCGTACTCTGACCTCATTAGCACGACATCCAACAACGCCTCTCCAAACGCGCACGCTTCACCTCATTCAATAGACGAAAACGCCAGCCAAAAAGCGAGCAAAAGGCCGTAATAGCGCTTGACTTTTTTAAGAGCCAGGTTGGAAAAATGTTTTCCACACTATCTGTGGATAACCTTGTTCATAACCTCTCACAAATGCCCCTGAATCGCCATGAACAGTGACCTCCCCTTAAATTGGTCATTTTTTGACCGCATGTAAGTCATTGTTTTTAAACAAGATAAGTTAATTCGGATATTTTTCGCGGGTGCAGCACAGGGCTGCGCACAACCTTTAGCAAAGACCACCAAAAGTGGACAAGTCAAGCGAAAATACCACAAATAAAGTGAGGATTTAGCGGCTCAGCTAGATAACAGGCAGGAAAAAACGCAGCAAATGAAAGAGTTCATTACTACATCAATATGGGGATAGAAGAGTATAAAAGAGATGGCGTCCCATAGGGGGTTCGAACCCCTGTTACCGCCGTGAAAGGGCGGTGTCCTGGACCACTAGACGAATGGGACGTTACGACAAACAAACTAAATGGTGGAGCCTAGCGGGATCGAACCGCTGACCTCAACACTGCCAGTGTTGCGCTCTCCCAGCTGAGCTAAGGCCCCACATGTCCTGAAGACGGAGCGTATAATACTGATTACGCTCGTCTTCGTCAAGGCTATTAATACCCCAGAAAAACGCCAGACGCCTAACGTCAATGGAGAATGGCGTTTCCTGCAGCCATTAGCTGAACGACTTACAGATCGCGGTACTCTTTTTCAAAACGTTTCGCTTGTTTCTTGGAAACGCCACCCAGCACATCAATAGCGTTGCGCAGACGCGCACGAGTGATATCGGAACCCAGAATCGCCATGGCATCCATAACAGACGTGCTTGAGCTACTGCCTGTAATCGCAATAAAAATCGGCGCCAGAAATGCTTTCATTTTAAGCTCGAAATACGCTGACAAGCTCTTTACTTCGGCCAGCAGCGCTTCTTTATCCCAGGCAGGTAGCACCTCGAAGCGCCAGACCAGGAACTGCAGCAATTTCACTAACTCGTCTTTCTCCAGCTTAATACTGGCGAAGTCATCTTCTGTAAGCGTAGGCAAGCCTGAGAAGAAGTGCCCGGCTAGCGGCATGATTTGTGAAAGTGTTTCTACGCGTGGACGTACCTGGGGCAAAATTTGCCTTACATAGGCATCATTAAACGCCCATTCGCGCAGCGCAGTAAGCAGCGCATCATCATCCAGGTCCTCGCGGATATAAACACCGTTGAGCCAGGTAAGCTTCTCAAGATCAAACACCGGGCCGCCCAGCGATACACGCTGAATATCAAACTCGGCCATCATATCGGGTAAACTAAATTTCTCGCGCTCATCCGGCATGGACCAGCCCATACGGCCGAGGTAATTGGTAACCGCTTGAGGCAAAAAGCCCATCCGGCGATAGAAATTAATCGACGTGGGATTTTTACGTTTGGAAAGCTTGGATTTGTCGGGGTTACGCAAAAGCGGCATATGGCATAGCTCAGGCATTTCCCAACCAAAGTATTCATATAACAGCTGGTGTTTGGGTGCAGAGTTAATCCATTCTTCGCCACGCAGCACATGCGTGATTTCCATTAAATGGTCATCTACCACATTCGCCAAATGGTAAGTAGGCATGCCGTCCGACTTGAGCAGTATCTGCGCGTCAACTTGTGCCCACTCCACTTCAATCGTACCGCGCAGCATATCGTTTACTACACAGACACCTTCGCTGGGCACGTTCATACGCACGACATAAGGCCAGCCTTCCTGCTGCCGGCGTGCAGCTTCTGCGTCATCCAAAGCCAGGTCACCCGGCTTGAGCGCCAGATGCAAGCCTGCTGCCTTACGCGACTCACGCAGCTCATCCAGCTCTTCTGCAGTGCGGTAGCATTTAAACGCATGGCCAGCGTCCAGCAACTGTTGAGCATGCTGCGCATAAATATCGCCACGTTCGCTTTGGCGGTACGGACCGTGTGGGCCGCCAACGTCAGGCCCCTCATCCCACTCCAACCCAAGCCAGCGCAAGGAGTCCAGAATCATCTGCTCTGACTCAGGCGTTGAGCGTACGCGGTCCGTATCTTCAATGCGCAAAATAAACTGCCCGCCATGCTGACGCGCAAAGCATAAATTGAACAGCGCAATATACGCCGTGCCAACGTGGGGATCCCCCGTCGGGGAAGGTGCAATGCGAGTACGAACGGTCATCAAGACATCCTTATAGCGAGAAAGCGTAGCGATATTATACCTACCCTACGCATAACCAACAGCGCTGTAGATGGAACGACTTTCATATTAAAGCGTCTTACAAAAAGTAATACGGTTATAAGATTACAAGATGCGCGACACTGAACAATCGCTTAGTATGGCGCGGCGTCGATGATCGGCGATCATGCTTATAAAAAGTGCTTAAACGCACTAAGCGTGCTCACATCGCTGCAACTGTGGTTGAAGTAAACTTAACGAGCTTACACAGCTCAATTATAGGAAATCGAAATGGAATCGCTAGGCTCACGTATTAAGCAATTGCGTCTTAGGGCCAAGCTCAACAAAGCTGCCCTAGCACGTAACGTTGGCGTGTCGGATGTTACTATTTCCTACTGGGAATCAGGTGCAATTAAACAAATTGGTCACGAGCGTTTGGTCGCTCTAGCCGAGGCGTTGGATTGTTCACTTGCTACCTTGCTGGAAGGCGACACCGCCCCTCAACTGTTGACGTTGAAACACACTGGCCCCCTCCCCTGGGAACAGGTGCAAGCAACGACAATTACCGTTCCACACCATTTAGCGTTAAATATCGACTGGAAAGCACCCTGTGTTATGGCAACGCCAGATTCAGGCACTGACTTTTCACCCGTCGCAGCCAATGATTTACTGCTGCTGGGCCCGACGCACGTATTTCATAAAGCCGGGCATTATCTTGTCAGTCGCGATGAGCGTTTTGTACTTGAGCACTTTGCAAAAGCGCCTTCTGACGTAGAAATACATGCGGTACTGTTAGCCCATTGGCGTTCTGTCTAAAGCATCTACATCCCCGTAAATGTTAATGCACTTCCACCTGGTCACGTGTTCGTCTTGGTTCCTCCCCCACCAAGAAACGGCGTGAGTAGGTGGCCACTTGACCCAACCCATGGCGGGATTGGCTAACCAGCTCTCCCGCCAAATTCTCCCCGCGATTACCGATCACGGCTTGTACGGTTTGAGGCTGCACACTGGCTTCGGAAAGCTGCACCTGTACGATATAGCCACCATCCGGCAAACCGCTCCCTGAACCAAATGGACCGGCAATAAAGCCTCCGTCACTAACCCGCGCACGCGCCCTCCAGCGCACACGACTCACTTCGCGCTCGACAATAACCTGCACCTGCGCCTGATCAGGTAGATTGGTTTCTCCCTCCACCATCAGGCGCCGATCAGGACGCAAGGCAACCGATGTCGAAATAGCGACTTCCAAGGGTACGATGGTCGCAGGCTCTTCCGCTACAGAAGCGTCAGCCGGTTGCGTGCTGGTAGCTGTCTGTTCAGATACATTACTCGGGGGTTCATCTTCGGAACCGCTGCATCCTGCAGCCGACATCGTCACCACCATTAATAGGCCAAAGCCCGTTTGTCGCGTATACCCTGTTCGTAACTTACACATAGTGCTTCCTCAAAAACGGCGGCTTCCAGATTATCACTGCCACCTGCTGGTAGCAGTGAATTTGATCACTCATGAAGCATCAGGAAGAGGAGCGATGGCAGTCATAAGCAAGGTGCCGTTTGGGCTACTTCATTTCAAAGCCACGCTGAATCAAGAAGTCGCGCATATGGGGTCGTAGTTTGTTATCAAACAGCGGCTTCAGGTTTTGTGACCAATCGGTGTCTTTATTGCCACTGCTACGCGACTGATAATACGCCTGCATGGTGTCATCAAACGCTTGCACCTGCGCACTGTCGTCGCTGTAGTAGTCTTCTTTTAAGATCGCTTCAACCGGCAGGCGGGGCTTTACCTCCGGCTCATGAGACGGATAGCCAAGGCACATACCAAATACAGGGTAAACATGCTCAGGCAGCTTTAACAGATCGCTAACCGCTTGGGGGTTATTGCGAATACCGCCAATATAACAGATGCCCAGCCCTTCTGATTCAGCAGCTGTCGCAACATTCTGCGCCATTAAAGCAGTGTCTACCGTGGCTACCAACAGCTGTTCTGTCATCCCTCGAACAACGTTGGAACCCGCCCGCTCAGATGCCTCGGTTGGGCGCTTCATATCAGCACAGAAGACCAGAAAGTCCGCACAGCTGGCAATATAAGGCTGGCCACCCGCTAACTCAGCAATCTGCTCGCGATTAGCCGGATTTGTAACATGAATAACCGTATAGGCTTGAACATGACTGGACGTTGCCGCGCCTTGACCCGCCTGGATAAGTTCGATCAGAAGCTCTCGTGCAATCGGCTGATCCTTGAATTTTCGAACTGAACGGTGGGATTTCAAGAGTTTAATAACGTCGTTCATGGTACCTCGCCTTTATAAATCAGTATCGCTTATCAACACTAGAGTCGCACAGCCGCACGCTAATAGCCTACTGCTAAACGCTTTTATCCAATAAGCGCAAACATGGGCTTGCTTAGCGAAGCTGGCTGTCTTTACTACCTCGGCGATTATAGCTGCTAGCATTCGACTGTTTTTTGTCGTGCTCGTTCTGGCAAACAACGCATAGCCGAACCCCGGGGACTGCAAGGCGACGCGCTTCAGGAATCACCTCATCGCACTCCTCACAATACTTACGGCTTTTACCCTGCGGCAACCGACTGCGGGCAAGCTCGACAGCATCATCCAGTGTTCTTTCGATTTGCTCTTGTTCGGCACCCTCTTTTGCCCATCCGCCTGCCATTATTGAACTCCCTACTCGCTATTCTATCTATCAAGGTAGCAGCTATCGGCAGGTCACGAATATGCCACTAATGGAATCGCTTAGCGTTAAGAAATTTTCTTTACATACAAGGATGTTGTAGCGCTTCAGGCTATACTCTTTGATAATCCCCTGATGAAACATAACGATGCTAGGAAGCTGCCATGAATAACATTAAATCTGATGCCTATGGTCAAGAGTGGAATGCTGGACAATATGCGGAAAATGCCCATTTTGTTCCCAAATTAGGCAGTGACGTCGTAAAGCTGCTCTCGCCACAGCCAGGCCAGCGCATTTTGGATCTGGGCTGCGGCGACGGCGCATTAACCGAACGCTTAATGCATCTTGGTGCTGATGTATTAGGCATTGACTCATCAGAGGAAATGGTGACAGCCGCACGTCAACGCGGCGTTACTGCTCGCGTTGTTGATGCCCATGAGCTTCCGTTTGACCACGAATTTGATGCCGTTTTCAGTAACGCCTCACTGCATTGGATGCTGGACCCTCAGGCTGTTCTTTCTGGCGTTAAGCGTGCTTTAAAACCAGGCGGGCGGTTCGTGGCTGAGTTTGGCGGGCACGGTAATGTCGCGGCTATTTGTACCGCGCTCATTGCTTCGCTTCAGTTTCGGGGTATTAGCGCTCGCGGTCGGCACCCTTGGTATTTTCCGACCACGGAAGAGTACGCGCACCTGCTGCAAACGGTTGGTTTTCAGGTAGATTCAATTGAGCTGCTTCCGCGCCCTACCGCGTTACCGGCGGGGATGACAGGCTGGCTTGAAACCTTCGCCAATCCGTTTTTACATGGATTAGAAGATGATCTTCGAGACTCAATTATGGATAACACCATGATTCTTCTTGGCCACAGCTTAAAAGATGGCCAAGGAAACTGGACAGCAGATTATGTCCGCTTACGCGTCTCGGCCCACGTATAACCTGTTACAGGCCGCCTGCCAGAGCAACATGCTTTGTAGCCCTGGCAGGCTCCAACCCCCATTCTTAAAACAGCTAGAGTAGTTAAAACAGTTAAAACGCGTCCCACTCCTCAGCTGCGCTCTCTTTTATGACGGCTGTTTTCGCAGGCAGTTGGTTTGATGAGGTGGCAGGTGCTTGCTCATCTAGCCGAAACGTCGCTATCAACGTGGCTAACTGCTGCGCCTGGTCTTCAAGCGCGCTGGCTGCACTACTGGTTTGTTGCACCAGGGCAGCATTTTGCTGCGTGACCGAGTCCATTTCAGTGAGTGCGGCATTAATCTGTTCAATGCCCCCATCCTGCTCACGACTTGCCGTGGATATCTCGCTCATCAACGTGGTCACCTGCCCAATCGCCTGCACCGTTTGTTGAATCGTATGTCCACTGCGTTCAGCCTGTTCCGCGCCGCCGTTAATTTGTGATGTTGTTTGCCCAATCAAGTCACGAATTTCTTTGGCGGAGGCGGCACTGCGCGTAGCCAACGAGCGCACCTCACTGGCAACAACCGCAAACCCACGCCCCTGCTCCCCGGCTCTAGCAGCTTCAACCGATGCATTAAGTGCCAGGATATTGGTTTGAAAAGCAATCGAGTCAATAACCCCGATAATGTCGTTAACGCGGCTTGCGCTGGCTGCAATGTCACGCATCAACTGTACCGTGCGCTGCACTTCTTCGCCGCTAGCTTCCGCTGATTGAGAGGCAGCAATCGACAGCTGGTCTGCAGTGTGAGCGGTTTCTGCGTTTTTGCTCACGGTCGCTGACATTTGCTCCATGCTGGAAGCTGTTTGCTGCAGCGCAGATGCCTGCTGCTCAGTGCGCGAAGAGAGGTCCTGACTGCCCGATGAGATATCGCCCGCGCCATTAAAAACGCTCTCGCTACTACTGCGTAGAGAGTGCACCAGTGCTTTCAGCTTGGCCTGCATGTCCGCCAGGGCGCTGAACAATTGGCCCACCTCGTTACGCCCTCGCGCTTCAATGCGGTCGGTCAAGTCTCCTTCGGCAATGGTGGCAAAATGCGCTATTGCCTGGTTAAGTGGGCGCACGACGCTGTGCATCATGGCCATACGGATAATAGTGGCGGCCACTAACGACAGGATGAGCAGCGCTAACGCAATCACGCCGACCGTTTGGGTCAAACTCCCCACCTGCTCGATCACGCGCTGCCCCCGCGCTTCGGTGTAAGCGATAAAACCGTTCATGGCCTCATCCAGCCGTACACCACTCTCGCCTAATTCCTCCTGGTGACGCTGCACCTGGAACGGCGGAGCCTCCAATAGGGGCACAATGCCGTCGGTAACAAATGCCTCGTAGCTTAAAACAACAGCCTCACGGTAGCTGGCAAGCTCACTCTCTTCTGGCACCGACAGCGCACTGAATTCATCAAAATTCGCTTGGGCCATTGCTACGGCCTCAATCGCCAGTTGGAGGCTTTCCAGGCCTTTATCAGGACTGCCTTGCGTACTGAAGCTTGCAAAACGGTCCAGGAATGTTTGTGCTCTGAGTGCATTGACTTGGGTACGGTTGGCAAGATTGGTTAACCGAACATTGACATCGGCTAACTCCTCAAGCGCTCGGCCGCTGGTGTGATTGGCATAAAACCCCAATCCACTTATCAGTCCTATCATCAATACCATCAGCGCGAGCGCTGCGGTCAAAGTCCACTTAATAGAGAGATGTCTCATCCAATTGATTCCCTTGCCGTTTATGGTTGTTTATTACTATCGGCAAGAGTAAACCAAGCTGAAGTACTTTATGTGCCACTATCAACCTATGTATAACTAAAAGGCATAAAAAAACCCACCATGGCTTAGGCCACGATGGGTAAGTACCGATGCTTTTTTAAGCAGCAGTATTTTTAAGGGTTGCCATATCAATCACGAAACGATAACGCACATCGCCTTTCGCCATGCGCTCAAACCCTTCGTTGATATTATTGATATCCAACATTTCGATATCACACGTGATGTTTTGCTCGGCACACAGTGTTAAAAGTTCTTGTGTTTCAGCAATGCCACCAATTAAAGAACCTGCCACGACACGACGCTTGAATACCAGATTGAAGGCTTCAACAGGAGGCTCGATAGGCTCCAGCAAACCAACAAGAATATGCGTACCGTCGTATTTAAGCGCCTTTAGGTAAGGGTTTAGGTCGTGCTGAACAGGTACGGTATCCATCATGAAGTCAAAGCTCTCAGCCACGGCTTCCATCTGTGCTGGGTCGCTTGAAACCACCACATGGTCGGCGCCATTACGCCTGGCTTCTTCTACTTTGGCATCGGAACGGGTAAAGACGGTCACTTCTACGCCAAGTGCTTTGGCCAGTTTCACAGCCATATGGCCCAAACCGCCCATACCGATAACGCCCAGCTTATGTCCTTTGCCGATACCAAAGTGCTTAAGCGGCGAATAAGTAGTGATACCTGCGCATAGAATAGGGGCTGCAGAGGCAAGGTCGATGCCATCAGGCATGCTCAACACGAAATGTTCGCTCACCACGATGCTATCGGAATAACCACCCTGGGTAATCGTGTCGTCCTGGCGATCTTCGCTACCGTAGGTCATGGTGGACCCTTCCAGGCAGTACTGTTCAACGCCATCGTTACAGGCACTACAGGTGCGGCAAGAATCAACCATGCAGCCAACGCCCACTAAATCGCCTGCTTTAAAACGGCTCACCTGACTGCCTACCGAGGTGACTCGGCCTACAATTTCATGCCCCGGCACGACCGGGTATTGGCTCATGCCCCAATCGTTCTGAGCAAAGTGCAGGTCGCTATGACAAACACCGCAGTAAAGAATTTCTATGGCGACATCATCGGCACGCGGTTGACGACGTTCGAATGAAAAAGGCGCTAACGGTTTATCCGCCGCAAAAGCAGCGTAGGATTTAGCTTGGCTCATCAGATAAAACTCCTTAAATCGGTGATCCTCGTAACCGTGAGGACGCCTGACCATTATTCGCCGATTAAACCGCAATAACGATGAGCGAAGCTCCGTATTTTTTGCCTATTTCTCCAAATCAATGTGATGAAATAACAAAAACAAACCGATATTATGGCACTATTATCCGAATCCACCCATTTTTGCACGTTTCTGGCAGGTCTCCATGAGTTCGTTGCTTCCTACCTACCCGCCCTTGGCGCGCACTATTGCAGCGCTAACCCAGGCAGACGGCATCACTCAGACGCACCTACCGGGCGTCTCGCTGCTGTGCTTGGGGCGCCATCAAGCTCGCACTCCGTTACTGTACGAGCCCAGCTTGACCGTTATCGCTCTGGGCCGGAAAGTGGGCTATCTGGGAGATCGTGAAATTCACTACAACCCCGGCCACTACCTGGTACAGACCCTGCCGCTGCCGTTTGAGTGTGAAACTCATGGCTCACCCGAAGCACCACTACTGGGTATTTCAGTAAAGCTGGATCCGCCCCTGTTAAGCGAGATGGTCATGGCTATGGGCGATGCCGGCGCACCCGCCCTTTCTCCCAAGCCCATGGCATCCGTTGCCATGACAGAAGGTATGCAGCATGCTGTTGCCCGCTTGGCAAACACGCTGAAATGCGAAACAGAGTGCGCGGTCATGGGGGTGTCGCGCATCCGCGAGGTGGTTTTCGAGGCGCTGAAAGGAGAACAGGGGCCCGCACTCAGGGCGCTGGTGAACGGCCAAGGGCACTATTCACGCATTGTGCAGGTGCTATCGAAGCTTCACGTAAACTTCGCCGATGAGTTTACGGTTGAACAGCTGGCTCAGCGAGCCAGTATGAGCGTTTCGACGTTCCATCACTATTTCAAGCAGATTACTCGCGCCTCGCCTGCCCAGTACCTAAAGCGGCTGCGGTTGATAAAAGCCCAGCAGCTTCTGTCGCAGCAGGGCCATAATGTCAACCAGGCGGCATTGGCGGTCGGCTATCGCAGCGTGCCGCAATTCAGCCGAGACTATAAACGCTACTTTGGCGAATCTCCCCTGCAACATCGCCGCCAAGAGCAGATGCTGCAAGGGTAGTTATCGCTTACTTGGCAAGCTCACTTTGCAAATATTTGGCTCTTGTCCTTAAACGCCTTGAACTCTAGCGCGTTGCCACAGGGGTCGAGCAGGAACATGGTGGCTTGCTCGCCCACTTCACCTTTAAAGCGTACGTAAGGCTCAATCACAAAGACGGTGTTGCGTGACGTCAAGCGCTCGGCAAGTGCTTCCCACTCATCCCACTCTAAAATTACGCCGAAATGCGGCACCGGTACGTCGTGGCCATCTACCGGGTTGGTATGGGCATTCTCTTGGCTGGGCGTTTTAGGGTGGCCGTGAATTACTAGTTGGTGACCAAAAAAGTTGAAGTCGACCCAGTTGTCACTGGAGCGCCCTTCTTCCAGACCAAAAACGTCGTTGTAAAAAGCCCGGGCTAGCGCTACATCGTAAACCGGGATGGCCAAATGAAAGGGGGAAAGGCTCATAGTGGTCTCCTGCTCGCTCTCGTTATGTAATGAGTGACACGAAGTGCCAACCCGCGATGGTCATCCTAGGCCGAGCTTTATAAAAATAAAATCAATATCTTTTTCTTCAACTCACAAATATTATTTATCAATGATACGAGAGCTTAAAACCCTAACAGCCGTCGCTCAAGAAGGTACCTTTGCCTCGGCAGGCCAGAAAATCGGCTTAACGCAAGCGGCTGTTAGCGCACAGATGAAGCGGCTGGAAGCACAGCTGGGCGTTACCCTGTTTGTCCGAAAAGGGCGTGCGGCGGTATTAACGGCGCAAGGCCAGGACGTTCTTCAACAGGCGTATACCCTACTCGCCCTTTACCGGACACTTGGCGAAGCCAATACCGATACGCCTGCCAGCACGCCGGTGAACATAGGCGCTATTGCCTCCATTCAGCGCTCGCTACTGCCCAGTGCCTTGGCCCGTTTTCACCGAGCCTATCCCGACTGCCGGAGCCGCGTGGTGCCGGGGCTCTCCATGGCGCTGGTCAATCAGGTGGATGCAGGCGAGCTTGATATGGCGGCCATTATTCGCCCGCCTTTCTCACTGCACAGCGATTTACGCTGGACACCACTAGCCCATGAACCTTACCGCCTAATCGTCCCGGCCTTAACGGAAGGCGATGATTGGCGCAAGCTGCTCAGCCGCGAGCCTTTTGTGCGTTACGACCGCACCTCGTTTGGCGGCCGCCAAGTCGACCGCTTTTTACGCGCCCAGCACTGTCATGTGCATGAGCTGTGTGAGGTGGACGAGCTGGATACCATTATCCAATTGGTGGCCAACGGCGTGGGCATTGCCCTGGTGCCAGAGGTAGCCGCCCTGCAGCCCTGGCCACCAGCGGTGCGCGCCATCCCGCTGGGTGAACATACGTTTCATCGGGATGTAGGATTGATTCATCGCGCAAGCAGCCAGTTAAGTGCCCCAGCCCGCGCGCTTGCCCAGCTGATTTGTGAAGCTGCCAATCCCCACTATTGAATCCAAAAAAAAACGCTAGCCCCTTAAAAAGGGGTTAGCGTTATCGACCACACCTGACATGGCACACTAGTGCATTCAGGGCTTAAGCAGGCAAAACCTTACAGAGCAACTTCTTCTGTTTCGGCGTCCTGCTCTTCGCTTTGTGCATCAGCGTTTTCGTCAGCGCTGCTCTCATCACCGGCATCAGAGGCTTCTGATTCAGGCTGCGCGTTTTCAACTTCCGCTTGAACGTCTGTATCTGTTTCAGCAGCATTCATCGGCTCATTCAGCTTAAGCGCTTCTGCCGTGTATACCCGCATTTCACGCAGCAGCTCCGGATTTTCAGAAAGACGCTGGCCGTAAGACGGTACGATTTCGGTCAGCTTTTCCTGCCACGCATCGCTTTGCACTTGCTCAGCAAACACGTTTTCCAGCAAATGCAGCATAATGGGCGGCGCGGTTGAGGCACCGGGTGAAGCCCCCAGAAGTGCAGCGATTGAGCCGTCTTCAGCACTTACCACTTCGGTACCAAACTGCAGCAGGCCGCCATGTTCAGGGTCGTTCTTGATGATTTGAACCCGCTGACCGGCGGTCCAAAGCTTCCAGTCATCGCTGTTCGCTTCAGGGAAAAAGTCCTGCAGCGCTTCAAAGCGGTCGTCATCGGACATCATTACCTGACCCACTAGGTAGCTCACCAGATTGAAGTTATGCAACCCCACCTGGGTTGTCGGCCAGATATTGTTAAATGTTATGGAGCCAAACAGGTCGGTCCAGGAGCCTTCTTTCAAGAACTTGCTTGAGAACGTGGCAAATGGGCCAAAAAATAGCGCAGGCTCGCCATCCAGGTTGCGGAAGTCCAGGTGCGGAACCGACATCGGCGGAGAACCTTCACCGGCTTTGCCATACACTTTGATCTGGTGCTGGGCGACAATCTCAGGGTTAGTGGTGTAAAGGAACTGGCCACCCACCGGGAAGCCGGCGTAAGCGTCCGCTTCCGGAATACCGGATTCCTGAAGTAGCGGCAGCGCAGCACCGCCCGCACCAATGAACACAAACCGGGAATCGATGGTGGTTTCATCACCGCTTTCCAGGTTTTTGATCGTCACGTGCCAGGTATCGTCGTCGTTACGCTCAAGACCGCGCACTTCACTGTTAAGCGAAAGCGTGAAGTTATCGCTATCGCCCAGGCCTTCGACCATCTGGCGAGTCTGCGCGCCGTAGTTAACTTCCGTACCCATCTGCATACGAGTCGCGGCAACCGGCGTGTTCTCATCACGGCCAGCCATCACTAACGGCATCCACTCAGCGATTTCCTGGCGATCTTCCGAGTATTCCATGCCTTCATAAAGCGGGTTTTCGGTCATGCGTGCGTAGCGTTCGCGCAGGAAAGCGACATCGTCTTCCCCCCACACCAACGCATGATGCGGCACCGAATTAATAAAGGCTTTTGGGTCGCTCAGGATGCCCTGATCGACCTGGTGGGCCCAGAACTGGCGGGAAATTTCAAACTGCTCGGTAACGTTAACCGCACGCTCAATTTCAACGTGGTCGCCATCACCCGGCGTATAGTTCATTTCCATGAAGGCAGAGTGGCCGCTGCCTGCGTTGTTCCAGGCATTGGAACTCTCTTCAGCGACCTGGCCCAAGCGCTCGTAAAGATGGATATCCCAGTCGGGTTCTAATTCTTGAAGATAGGTACCTAGTGTGGCGCTCATGATACCGCCACCAATTAATACAACATCAACAGGCTCATCCGCCGCAACGGGCATCGCTGCAAACGCTAAAAGCGGTGTGCAGAGTAAAAAACGTAAATGTTTATGCATGTCATATCCTGACGATACAGAAATAACTTGCCGAAGCTATAATTGCCCGGCATCGAGGGGGGTATTGACTTCGACTAAAGTCTAGCAAAATTAGATCTTTTCGGAAACCAATGCGATAGACACGCACAAAGGAAAGTAAGACATGAGACCTGAAGACCTTGAAAAACTGGTAACTCGCACCATGCCGTTTGGCAAACACCAGGGCTGGCTCATTGCCGACTTGCCGGGACCCTACCTTAACTGGTTTGCGCGGGAAGGTTTTCCATCGGGAGAGATTGGCCAACTGCTGCAACTAATGCAGGAAATTGACCATAATGGGTTAAGCGACTTGCTGGAGCCGTTACGAAAGCCGTCCAAGTAAGGTTACGCGTTTGAGCGCGACGCCAATACCTGCTGATATTCATGACGATACGCCTTGGCATGTTGCGTGGCGTCATCGGGGAAGCGCCCCAGCGCTACGGCCAGCTCAAAAAAACCAGCGGCGGGCATATTATCGCCCCGGCGGCTTACCACCAGCGCGGCGATAAACGGCTGATGGGCAGCAGCATCATCGCGCATAAGCTGCTCTAGCGCCTGAGCCACCCGCTGAATAGTACGTGGAGGTGTCAGACCCAACGCCGCAGCCACTTGCTGATAGGTGATCGGTAATGTTTTTTCGGGTGCCGTGGTGAGTAATTGGCGCACGGCAGTCGCAACATCTGTCATAAAAACCCTGTTAATGTCTGTCTCACGTACTGTCTCACGTACTGGCTTTATCGCTACTCACTATCACGCTGAGACGGTCAGTGATTAGTGAACCTGGCGGCGCCTGGAGCGGCCTTCACGCACGAGGATCTCCTCAGCATCCAGCGTCGCAATCGGTATCTCATGCTGAGTGGGAATATCTCCCGTTAGTTGAAGCGCCTGATAGCGTAGCGCACACACGCGTAAAAACGAGGTAAAGTTGCCCAAGTCGTGTCCGGCATCGATAGATTCATGATACAGGCGAGTAATCAGTTGAGCCGTATTCATACCATCACGCGTGGCGATCTCTTCCAAAATGAGCCAGAAGTAGTGCTCCATTCGCACGCTCGTCACCATGCCATCAATACGCAGTGAATGCGTCGCACTGGACCATAATTCAGGATTGGCGTGAATAAAGAGTTTGCACATGGGTGTGATCTCTAAACATTCAGGTAAGCCGTTAGCATAGCGGGAAAATACACTACGCGCCTAATGTCTGCTAGGTGCATGTCTGTTAGGTATGCGCGTAAGCTTTGCTTTGTATGATGATGCTAACGGCCCAGCGCTCACTGGTTTAGCAGTGCCATAAATTGAGCAAGCCAAGCTGGGTGGGCAGGCCAAGCGGGCGCCGTCACCAGATTGCCATCGGTTACCGCCTCACTTACCTCAATGCTGGCGAAATGCCCGCCTGCCAACTCAACTTCTGGCTGGCAAGCCGGGTATGCCGAACACTGCCTGCCTTTGAGCACGTTTGCAGCGGCTAGTAATTGCGCGCCGTGGCAAATCGCAGCAACAGGCTTGTTGGCTTCAAAAAAGTGCCGAACCATCGCCAACACATCCTGATTCAAGCGCAGGTATTCCGGAGCACGCCCGCCGGGCACCACCAGCGCATCATAATCAGCGGGATCAATACGCTCAAAATCGGCATTGAGCGCAAAGCGGTGGCCAGGTTTTTCAGAATAGGTTTGATCACCTTCGAAATCATGAATCGCCGTCGCCACGGTGTCGCCCGATGCCTTGCCAGGGCAAACGGCATCAACCTGATGACCAACAGCCATCAATGCCTGGAAAGGCACCATGGTCTCGTAATCTTCAGTAAAGTCACCGGTAATCATCAGAATGCGCTTGCTGGTCATCTCCGTACTCCTTCTTGTTTTGTCGTTGTGCACACGTTGCATGTGCCCAACAAGCCTAGCAAGCGCGTTTTCGATAGCGGTAGTACGCCATTACTACACTGATTTTTTTATAGCGAAAATACGCGGTCAAACCGGTAAATGCATAATGGCACGCTTCATGTGGCGCTCTTCAAGCCATAATTTGCCAAGGGTAAGGGGAAGCTTAGATCGTTACTATGTGATGCTCAGGCTCAACGCACCAAGTCACTAATACGCTCCTTACCGTTCAAGAGCGTGAACTCCTTGCCTTTCAACGTAGGTGTTTTCACAACGTGCAGCAAGGCATGGGCAACATCTGCCCGGGTAATGGATTGTTCAGGAGATGCCTCCATTGTCCCGGCAAACCCGTGCGTTGCCTTCTCGTTAGTCAAGGGGCCTGGTTTAAGGATGACATGGGGAACCTTGGCAAAACGTAGATGGCTATCCGCTGCAAACTTGGCGGCCATGTAAGGGCGCATCTTTTCGGGTGCTTCAAGCGGATGTTCTGCGCGAATAGCACTCACCATAATATAGCGATCAAGCCCTTTTTCACTGGCGATATCAGCGGCTCTGATAGCACCATAAAGGTCAATTATGAGCGTTTTATCCGGTCCAGTATGCGGGCCTGAGCCAGCAGTAAAAATCACCTGATCGCAATCCTCGAAGGCGTGTTCAAACTCACCCTCAAGATCAGCCACAATGATAGGGATCTGACGCTCGCTGAACCACTCTGCCTGGCTTTCATCCCGGATCATTGCCTTAATCGGCTCCCCAGCCTGTTGGGCGAGTTCACAAAACTGTTTACCAATCTGCCCATTGGCACCTATTACTAATGTGGTCATGTTGCCTCTCTGGTTTACGTATATTCACGGGCTATTCATTAGTTAGTGTAGCCACAACTTGGAGAAATCAAGCCTTGAGCGTAAAACAGCGAACGTGCTTAGAGCACGCTCGCTGAAAGAAAACACTGCAACAGCATTAAGCTAAACGTGTAGGTGTCTTGTGTTGTGGCAACGACAGTGCAGGCCTCATGCACACTCATAAGGTACTGGGCTCGGACCAAACCTGGTAGGCCAAGGCAAAAGCAGCTCCCTAAGCCGGGCGCTCAATAGCAAAGCGATCAGTGGCGCGAGCGTAGTCACTGCCCGCTAGTCGACCAATCGGCTTGAGTAAATCGATATCCACGTGACGGCCATCCCATAAGGTGTCGTCAATATGAATAGAGACTATCTGCGCCAGCACGAGCGTACCTGCCAAAGGCTGGTCACCAAAGCGAATCAGATCATAAAGCTTGCAACCAAAGGCAACTGGGGAGGCAGCAATGCTAGGCACTCTGACACCTGGCATTAGAGTTTTTTCAAGCCCTGCAAGCGTAAACTCATCTTCCTCTCTGGGCAGGCTGGCACTGGTTGTATTCAATGCTTCAATCAGCGCTTCACTGCCAACATGCACTACGCACTCCGGCAACTCCTCTAGATTGCGCAGGGTATCTTTAGGCTGCCCACTGCCATCCAGAAGTGGCGAAAAGGCCAAAACAGGCGGGGTTACACTTGCCACATTGAAAAACGAAAAGGGGGCAAGGTTGTCTTTCCCGCTGACATCCTGCGTGGCCACCCATGCAATCGGGCGAGGGCAGATACTTCCCGAGAGTAGACGGTAAATCATGCCAGCACTTAACGGGGAATCCTCTAATAAATAGTCGCTCATTCGTTGATCCTTGATTGCCTAGCGCGAGAGTAGTATCACCTTATAACAGCACGCTATCGGCGCTGCTTTTTTCGATGATCTTACACTGACCAAGGACCTGCCAATGAATATCGTGATACCTGATGATTACCAGGACTGTGTACGCCATTTGGATGCCTATGCAATGCTCAACGGGCACAACGTAACTATTTATCACGATACGCTGACCGATTTTGAGGCGTTGGTGGCACGGTTTTATCACGCGGATGCGCTTGTGTTAATTCGTGAACGTACCCCTATCACTGCAGCGCTGCTTGAACGCTTACCCAATTTAAAAGTGATTAGCCAAACCGGGGGCGGTGCGGCCCATGTCGACCTAAAAGCGTGTCAGCGCCACGGCGTTACCGTTATGACAGGTAAAGGCTCGCCGCACGCGGCGGCCGAATTAACCTGGGGGCTGGTACTTTGTGGCATGCGCCACCTGCCTGAAGAAGTAGAAAACCTTAAAGCTGGCCGCTGGCAGCGAACCCTGGGCACCGGGCTAAAAGGCCGCACAATGGGGATTTTTGGCTTGGGCAAAATTGGTAGCCTGGTGGCCCGTTACGCACAGGCATTTGAAATGAACGTGCTGGTATGGGGGCGCGAAGGCACCAGAACTCGAGCCATGGACGCCGGGTTAACGGTTGCCGGGAGCCAGCAGGATCTCTTTAAACGTGCCGATGTGCTTAGCCTGCATCTGCGCCTAAACGATGAAACGCGGGGTATTGTGACCGCTGACCATTTGGCCTGCATGAAACCCACAGCGCTTCTGGTAAACACCAGTCGCGCACCGTTAATTGCATCAGGTGCATTAGTCAGCGCCCTCGAAGCAGGCAGGCCTGGACGCGCGGCGGTTGATGTTTTCGATAGCGAGCCGACCTGCGACGATCCTCTGATTACCCTGCCCAACTGCGTGGCGACGCCTCACTTGGGTTATGTCGAAAAAGATAGCTACGAGCTCTACTTTGGTGACGCGTTTGCGAATATCATCGCGTTTAGCAACGATGAGCCGGTCACTAATCTCGCCTCTTAAATCCCGTCGCTGCGACCACCTCTGTGTCAAGTGTGCTAGCCTTATTACTCACCTGTGACACAGAGGACTTGATGCTCACTATTTCCAACCATGTTGCCTTGGCCGACTGGGAAATTGATATTAGCCAAATTCGCGCTCAGGGTGCAGGCGGTCAGAACGTCAACAAAGTAGCGTCAGCGGTACATCTGCGCTTTGATATTTCACGCTCTACCCTACCGCCGTTTTATAAAGAACGTTTGATAGCACTCAATGATCAACGCATCAGTAAAGAGGGTGTGGTGATTATCAAGGCGCAAAGTTATCGCACGCTGGAGCTTAATAAAGAAGATGCCCTTGCTCGCCTGAAAGAATTGATTATCAGCGCGACTCGGCAGCAAAAGGCACGCCGCCCGACAAAACCCACCAAAGGCTCCCAGCGACGTCGCGTTGACCACAAGACCCGCAAAGGAAAAATAAAATCGCTACGTGGTAAAGTTTCCTCTGCGTAAGCGCTATTGAGTCAAGTAAATTGCGCATGACCACCGTTTCCCGACCGCTCTCTCCTTGCATCCAGCACTGCCAGCTAGACACGACAAATACGTGCCAAGGCTGTGGCCGTACGCTGGATGAAATTGCCTATTGGGGCCAAATGACCGAGGCCGAAAAAGCCCCGGTCTGGGAGCGCCTGGAAGCGCAAGGCTATATCGCTATCGCGTTAACCGAGATTAGCCACCCGACGTAACAGAGCAGTGATTAACAGGGTATTGATTAACAGATTAGTGGTTAACAGAGTGGCGGTCGCTCAAAATATGGTGCAGCTCACCGCAAGAAACCAGAGGGTCATCACAGTTGATCACGATATCCGACTGAGCCAGCACATAGCTGCGCCCGGTAATCGTATTTTCAACCACCTGATAGGCGCCTTCCTGATGAGTCCCTGTAAACGTGCCAATAAACCCGGTTTCACGTAGCGAGACCGTTTCCAGTTTACCCCCTATGTTGAGTCGACCTTCGTAGTTCATTAACGCGAGCCTGGCGGAGGTGCCGGTGCCGGTAGTACTGCGACAAATCACACCTGGATGAACGTAGGTTGTTGAACGAGAGCGTACATACCCTTCACCCACTTGCTCTTCGGGGCCCATAAAATGCAGGAAAGGCAGCGGACCTACATCACCCAGCGTGTAGTGGGAAAAGCCACGCTGGGCTTGCAAGGCCTCAACAATTTTATGCGCACAGGCCGAAAGCGCCCGCTCTTCCTCACGAATAAGCTTAAAACCAAGCTCGGCAGCATCCACTAGCGCGTAAAAGCCGCCGCTATAGGCGACAGAGTACGTCACGGTGCCGATACCAGGCACCTGGATGGTATCGCGGTAGGTATCAATGTAGCTGGGTAAGCCTTCACAGGTAACCGACTCGACCACGCCGTTATGCACACGCGCCTCGATATGTACCAGGCCTGCCGGGGCCTCCAACGAAAAATGCTGAATGCCTTCCTGCTTAGGTACAATCCCACACTCAAGCACCGCGGTTGCCGTACACAAGGTATTAGAGCCTGAATAGATCGGGTAGCCCATCACTTCCATAATGATATAACCTGCGGCGGCCTCAGGGTGCGTCGCTGGCACCAGTAAGTCCACCGACATCTCCGGAATACCGTAGGGCTCTTCCAGCAGCAAGCGACGCAAGCCATCGGCATCATCGCGCAGGTACTCCATTTGCTCCCGCACCGTGGCGCCCGGCAGAGCATCAATCCCGCCCGTTACGATTCGGCTGACATCGCCACCCGCATGAGTATCCATTAATTGAAGCGTATGGATCTTTTTCAAAGGCGTTGCTCCTGAGCGTTTGTTAGTGCAAAAGGTGCGCCGTGGGTATCCCACTGCGCATCCGGAACAATGACAATTTTGCCGAGATAATTGCTGCCCCGATTAACAAAATAGCGCTCGGCGTCATGCAGTTCAGAAAGCTTGAACGCCGCATGGAGAACAGGCTTGAGTTCACCACTACGAATCCAGGCGATTAGCTGCTCGGCTTCTTCACGAGTACCGTGAGAAACGCCAAATATCTGCACCTGGTAAAGGTAAATACGCGTCCACATGATCTCACTGAGATTACCGCCGCTGGCCCCTGCTATGGAAAGGCGCGGATAGGATTGGCGGTGCTGCATATCAACAATCATGGTGTCGATAAACAGATCGGTCATCTCGCCGCCGACCAAGTCCATCACCGCATCAATTGGCTTTCCGCCAGTGGCTTCTAAGACGCGGTTAACAAAGGTCGGCAGGTCGCCACGGTCAATGACGGCTTCGGCGCCTAACGCTTGCAGCGCAGCGGCTTTATCAGGCTGGCTGACCGCATAAGGAACGGCACCGATAATACGGCATAGCTGAATGAGCGCGGTGCCTACGCCGCCACTGGCACCGCTTACCAACACGCGCTCGCCAGCCTTGATGTGTGCCGAGGTCATCATATGGTACGCCGTTTGATAGGAGCACATGCCCATCGCGGCTAGCTCAGCATCGCTGAGTTCGGGATTATCAATGGAGTGGAACTGGTCTGCGGGTACCGCAATATACTCAGCGTAGCCGCCATCGGCCCCATGGCCGTAGTAGTCGGGAGTGAGATTGATATCCCGGCGCTCATCCGCATAAATATTGAAATCAAGCAGGCCACGCTGGCCAACCCGCTTAGCATCCACGCCTTCGCCTACCGCTACGATACGCCCGGCTACATCTGCCCCCTGAATACGCGGAAACGTTAAGGTGGGCGTGCCACCCATGGCAAAGGACGTCACGTCGCCTTTCTCCTTGGTGGGATACAGGCCTTCACGCGCTTTACGGTCAGTATTGTTTTTCGCGGTCGCCGTCACTTGGACCAGAACATCACCTGGGCCGGGCAACGGCGTTTTGACGTCTTCACGATAATGCAGTTGTTCGACGCCACCATGCCCGACCAAGAGCATGGCAGCCATCGTAGAAGAAACGGCGGTAGATTCAGGCATTGTCAGGCTCCTTGATACAAAGGAATAAGACTAGCCGACCATAGCAAACTCTTGCTACCCCTTAAAAGCCTGCTGAATTAGAACCAGCCCTTTCGCCTGAACACCCAAATCAGCACGCCACCGATTCCTGCCATCATGCCTAAAATGAAGAAGTAGCCATAGCGATAGTGCAGCTCCGGCATGTAGTCAAAGTTCATCCCGTAGATACCCGCAACAAACGTTAACGGAACAAAAATCGCCGTAATGACCGTTAGAACGCGCATTGTAATGTTCAGTTGATGCGACGAGATTGATATGTAACCGTCTACTAAATCACCGCAAATGTCGTAATACATCTGAGTAAGCGTGTAAAGCCGCTCAAAACGTTCGGCAACATCGTTAATGGCATGCAGCGTTTCACTTTCCTCACGCGGGACGTGCTCATAGTCGTAGACAGTTAACTCTTGGGTAATCCCTTTATGATAATTAAACACGCGCCGCATCTTAACCAGCCGGGAGCGGTACATGGTAATTTTGCGCATTAATACATCGTTGCCATTTTCATGTAGCTCATCTTCTAAATCGCTTAATTCCGCTTCAAATTCAAGCAGGCTATCAATGTAATACCCAGCAGAGATATACATCACCTTGAGCGCCACCTGCTCCGGTGATTTCGCTAATAACGTCTTACCGTGCTCCTTAAAGAGCCGCTCAATGCTCATGGCAACGCCTGGATGTAGCGTCACTAGAAAGCACTCACCAATAAAAAAGCAGACCTGCTGAGGAACAAAGTTTAGCTGGGCGTCAAAAGATGAAATACCGCGGTAAATAATCAGTGCGTGGTTATCAAACTCTTCTATTTTGGGTGGTAAGCGCTCTTTATGGGCATCCTGAATAGCCATGGGGTGACACTCAAATTTACCCAGTAGCCGCTCAGCAGATTCTGCTGATTCCCCCTGCATATCGATCCATATATGACTGCCGGGGGTATTCTGCCATGTGACAAAAAGCTCTTCGTTCCCTTCATGGGTTTCTCCATCAGGAGTAGTCAAAATACTGCGAATCATAACTGTCCTTGGTTCCAGGGGGGTCTTAAATACGCTAACAACACGCTTACCACCGTGGAAGCTAACAACGCACCTAGAAACGGCGCTAGTGTGGGTACACTGTTCGGAAAGCTTGCCGCCATTATCCCTTCGCTTATGCTGGCGTGACTCATCCACCCAGGCAAGGTCGCACCCAATAGACCCGCCATGCCGCCACCGATAGCCGCAAGAGGCGTCATGCGCCGCCACAAGCCCAGCAGCACGGGCACCACGGTTGCAGCGCAGACTAAATCAGCGATTAAAAAAAGACGTAAAACAGACACACCCTGAAGTGCGACAACCACGACAGGCACCATAAGCAAAACGGTCATCCAGCGTGTGAGCGCGATAGAAACGCTTGGCTGTTCACTGCGCGACACGATCAGTGAGGCAATACCGCTTTGTAGCGTATCTACGCTGGACGCCACCAATGTAACGGCAAGCACTAGTGCCGTTATAGCTAGCCAGGGTGGCGCGTTATTGAGCAGTGCAAAAAAAGGCATGGGCGGTTCGCCCAGCGGAACACCGTTCATGGCAGCAAGCATACCCAAACCGCCAATCACCATAACGATCATGACCGTGGCGCCCCCTCCTACCCAAGCCCCGCGGGCCAAACTGTGGTCATCACGTGCCGCCCATACCCGCTGCCAGTAGCCCTGGTGAAACAAGTTCGCTGCGGTAACCGCGATGACAAGCGTTAGTGCCACACTAAGCGCATCAGAAGTGGCGATAGAGGGCCATGCCGCACTGCTCGGCATGGCAGGCAAGTGCCAAAGGGTGACGCTGGAAACCACCACTAACAGTGCAAGCAGCAGCCATGCCTGCCAACGGTCAGTGGCCAGGCTTGCGCGTAGCCCTCCGCTTACCGTGTAAAGCAACGTAGTGAGCGTTACTCCAATAATCACCCAGCTCGACGGAACATCAGAAAGCAGCGAGGTGATCGCTCCAATAGCGGTTAATTCAGCGGCTAAAAAACAGGCCATATACACCACGGAAACCAGCGTTACCCAGTGGCGCACTCCGCGCCCATAGCACGCCTCAGCAAACTCAGCGATGCTCCGCCCCTCAGGGAGAGCCCGGCGTATAGACGGACCATAAAAGCCAAGGACGATAAAAGGCAGTGAGGAGCCAAGGGCATAGCCTGCCAAGGCCAATGGGCCAATAAAAGCGCCAATTTCTGGCGGCGCAAACAAAATCCAGGCGCCCATACCAGATGCAACAAAAGAGAGCCCTAGCGTGGTGCTGGTTTGTGAATTACGAGCGGTTACAAAGTCATCCAATGAGCCTTTACGCCCACGGGCTTTAAGGCCTAAAAATGCAAAGCAACAGAGCGCCGCGCCTAGCACGGCTGACGTTAGGTATGGCATGTCGCACTTCCTCCGCCGGTACTAACCGGTTCAGGTTCCAGGGTCTGCGTCATAGCATTCTCAGCCACGCAACGTGGCTCCCCTGGCGACAGTGAATTGAGAGCGTATCCTGATGTAAAGCGAGCTAACCGTCAAAATGAGCAGCTACTCGCGCCGTATCCTAGCCGCTAAATAGCTAACAGGAAAACGGTTTACTTCTGCTATTCATTCGCTACAACGTTGTCTAGACTAACAAAAGCTGCTGTACACTGAGTCAAAGCATTACAAAATAAAAGTAGCTTACCGCCATTAGTGTTATAAAACATTAGTGTTACAAGCGTCGCACAGGAGAATAAGCGACGCGCTTACAGGAAACCACTATGTCATACACCGAAGTCAAGGAGCATACGCAAGGGCGGCTCAATGTTCTGCTGCGAGCCCAGCGATCTACAGCATGCTGACTACGTTTTAAATACGCCAGATGATGTAAAGCGCGCGGTAAAAGACTTCGACCAGGCCACGAAGCAAAACGCTCCGCTACCCTCTGAAGGCCCTGCCATTTTGGCGATGCCTTTAGCAAATATGATCGCCATGCCAAAGCCGAAGGGCAAGAGGTCACCGACGAAAGAGGCGCCGTCTCTACTCGTATTGCATGAAAGCCAACTTAAGCCGATTGAAAAGCTACTGGAAGAAAGTTTGAGCCTGCTGAATGATTTTTAAGCCTTGAGTACAACAACGTCACTGGCCCCCCGCAAGAGCCAGTGACTGCTTAGTAAGTAAGCGTTAGCTTAATGCAATAGTACTATTGATACCGCTTGAAACGTTTTCAGGCTCAAACCAGCGGGCTGTTACCGTTTTGGTTTGCGTCCAGAAAGCGATCGCCTGTTTGCCATTTGGCCCTAAATCGCCGAGCTTTGAAGCGCGTGAGCCAGTGAAGCTGAAATAGGCAACCGGCACCGGGATTGGAACGTTGATACCCACCTGCCCCACGTCTATATCAGTTTCAAAGCGCCGCGCCACCCAGCCAGAATTCGTGAAGATAGACGTGCCGTTGCCGTTAGGATTAGCATTAATAAACGCAATCGCTTCGTCGAGTGTTTCCACGTTGACAACGCAGAGTACCGGCCCAAATATCTCTTCACGGTAAATGGTCATCTCCGCAGTCACATCGGTAAATAACGTCGGTCCCACAAAATTGCCCTTCGGATAACCGTGTACCTGGCAGTTACGCCCGTCAAGCAATAGCGTTGCGCCCTCCTTTTCACCGGTCTCGATAAGACCTAACACCCGCTCCTTGGCGGCAGGCGATACCAGCGGCCCTAAATCGGCATCCTGTTGAGTGCCAGGCCCCACTTTCATCTGGCCTGCAGCATCCACAATATCATCAATCCATTGTCGCGCCTCACCGACCAGCACCACGACCGAATTAGCCATACAGCGCTGGCCTGCGGCGCCAAATGCTGAGCCCAGCAGATTGTTGATGGCTTGGCTGCGATTTGCGTCGGGCATAACCACACAGTGGTTCTTCGCCCCCATCATCGCCTGCATACGCTTACCCGCATCTGCCGCCCGCTTGTAAAGCAATGAGCCGACGTGGGTTGAGCCAATAAACGATAGCGCTTTAATCGTTGGGTGATCGACAATCTGGTTGGCAACCTCAGGACCGCCGTGCACCACGTTCAACACCCCAGCTGGCACACCGGCTTCATGGGCGAGCTCCACCAAGCGCATGGTCGAGCTGGGATCCTGCTCAGAAGGCTTCAACACAAAGGTGTTGCCTGTCGCGATGGCCAGCGGAAACATGAAACAGGGCAGCATGATCGGGAAGTTAAAGGCCGTAATACCGGCCCCTACGCCTAGCGGCTGATGTAGCGTATAAACATCGACGTCGCTTGCCGCGTTCTCGGCCACCTCTCCTAGCTGGAGCGAGGTAATCGAGCAGGCGTGTTCGACCACCTCCAGACCTCGCCCTACTTCACCTTTGGCATCTGGCAACGTTTTGCCATGCTCTTCGGTGATTAAGGCGGCTAGTTCATCGGTGTTGTCACGAATCAGTGCCTGCAACGCCAGCATAATACGCATGCGCTTTCCAAGCGGTACCTTGCGCCACTCTCTAAACGCATGATGGGCGCTTGCAATCGCATGCTCTACTTCTTCTGCCGTGCAAAAAGGCACCCGGGCAACCACCTTTTGGGTCGCTGGATTAACCACATCACGCCACTCCTGGCTTTGAGATAGGACGGCTTGACCATCAATGATCATGGGAATTTCGCGAACGGCCATTACGCTTGCTCCTGATTATGATTGTGTTTGTAACAGAGGCAGTCTCTATAGCTGCCCCAGGGCCAAGAATAGGGTATATCAGCAAGTTAACGTAAACGTCAACTAACGGTTAGTGACAATCCCGATTAGCGATACAAGACGCCAAAGACAGTGCAAACGCATGTTTAACCGCTTGACCTCCCCTCCCAATAAGGGATGATAATACGGCGCACCCAGGAGATGTCTCTTTGCCTCAGCAATACATGCCCACCGCTATGACGTCTCTCCGGCTCGGCCAAGTGGGCCTCTGGAGCTTGGCGCTATTGCTGTGGTGCGCCGCTCCTCACGAGGCGATGCCGCGGGCTGCTGAGCCAGTTCATCACTCAACCCTGGAAGACCACGCCAAGCCGCTGATCGTGCTGGCTAACCCACTTAATCGCCTTAGCCTGGACCATGACAAGCGACGCCAAAACCCGGTAGTAATTCAAAATGATACCGGGGTGGCTCTGCCCGCCCATGAAAGATGGCCTGGTATTGCGCCTGCCGTTTATCACTGCGTATTGAATACCCTTGGCTCATCGACCCCAGGCTTACCAGGCGGCCTTCCTCCCTGCAGAGCACCACCCTACGCTTAACAAATAACGACGGTTAACAGAGGCGCGTAACGCCTCTTTGCCACGGACATGACACCAGGCATTTATTATTAAAAGGTCTGGCCATATCAAGTTATTTCAGGAATCGTGCGTATGTTTCTGGTGGACCAACTTATTTTACTAGCAGCCATCCTGCTACTGGTCGGCATTATTTCAAGCAAGCTGTCTGCTCGCTTGGGTATGCCGGTACTCGTACTGTTTTTAGGAACCGGTATGCTTGCGGGGGAAGCAGGCATTGGCGGTATCGACTTTAATAATCCTGGTTTGGCACACGCGCTGGGCACGTTGGCACTGGCAATGATTCTGTTCGATGGCGGCTTACAAACGCCCCTCGCCTCAATCCGCCTGGTGTGGAAGCCAGCCTCGCTATTGGCCACGCTCGGCGTTTTGATCACCTCAATGATTACCGGGGTTGCTGCTGCTTATATTCTAAAGCTCCCCCTGTTGGATGGTTTATTACTCGGCGCCATCGTCGGCTCCACCGACGCCGCTGCGGTTTTCTCATTACTGCGTAATGCTGGCATCCATATTAATCAACGACTCAAGTCTACGCTTGAAATTGAAAGCGCATCCAACGACCCGATGGCGATTTTCTTAACCATTGGATTACTTGAAGTACTGGTTAACGATATGCCCCTTGGAGTGGGCCTGTTAAAACTCTTTATCCTGCAAATCGGGGTAGGTGGCGCCGTCGGCTTGCTGGTCGGCTGGGCAGCCGTTCAACTTATTAACCGTATTCATCTGGTCACATCGGGCCTTTATCCCGTTCTGGTTGCGGCATGTGGGCTCTTCGCCTTTGGCGTTGCTGCGAACCTTGGAGGCAGTGGCTTCCTGGCGATTTTTATTGCAGGCGTCATGATCGGCAATCGCCCGATTGCCTTTCAGCGCAGCACGTTTTTGTTTCATGACGGATTAGCGTGGATGAGTCAGATCGTCATGTTCGTGGTGCTTGGGCTGCTGATTAATCCTGTTTCCCTACTGGATGTATGGCTGGAAGGCCTGATGATTGCGGCTATATTAACCTTGGTGGCTCGCCCACTCGCCGTCACTCCCATTCTAAAAATGTTCGGTTTTACGAACCGCGAAACCGGGCTGGTTGCCTGGGTAGGCCTGCGTGGATCAGTGCCCATTATTTTGGCTATTTTCCCACTGATTTTCGGCCTGGAAGGCGCTGAACTTATCTTCAACGTGGTGTTCTTCGTGGTATTAATTTCTGCCACTATTCAAGGCACTACGCTGCCTTACTTGGCGCGTAAACTGAAACTTACCGAACCACCGCCTGTTGTGCCTGCCGCCAGCCTGGAGATTACTTCATTGGAGGATGTTGACGCCGACATTGTGGAGTATCGGCTAGGCGATTTTACTCGTGCAGCCAACCGTCGTTTATCGCAACTCGCACTGCCTGACGGCACAGTGGTGGCCATGATCACCCGTGGCAAAGACGTTATCCCACCGCGAGGATCCACTCAATTACAGCCAGGCGATCACTTGTTTGTCGTGCTGCGTTCACAGGTTCTGCCGTTTGTTGACTGTATTTTTGCGGAGGGAGCCACGGTCGACAACTACCAACTCCCCAATCAAATATTGCATCTGAAAGGCAACACCAACGTTGACGAAGTATTTAACTCCTATGGCATTACGCTAGACCGTGATATGCACTGCACATTAGACGCGCTTCTGCGTGAGCGATTGACGGACGAACCGCGCATAGGTGACTCAATAACGTTGGAAAACGTGACCCTCTCCGTTCAAGGCGTACTTGATGGGCGCATTACCACGGTAGGTTTGGCCATCAGTCAGCCAGAACTCACTGTAGAGCAACACCCCGCCTGACACCCATACGTAAAGGCCACCCGCTATTAACGGGTGGCCTTTAGAAATACCTCAACGTGCTGCAAAAATGTCCTGCAAGAATCGCATTTCAGTCTTGCTGGACTAGCCCTGCAGAAACAACTCAGGCAGCTTCGTAGGCGGCTTTAAGCCGGTAAAACTCATCAACAATGGCGGCCATTTCAGCGGCGTCATAATGACAAAGGCCACTGACCACCAGCTTTTTAGAGCCGACACCGATTGCAGCGCCCTTCGATTCAATGGAAAATTCAAGCAATGCGTCTGCTCGCTTCCCCTGCACATCCAGCGATGAGCGCGTTAAGGCGAGGCCTGGTGTAAACCCATCCAAACGCTCTAATGAAAAACCCATGCTATCGTAGATAACCAAAGGGCGTTTAGGGTTAAACATTACCCCATGCTTTTCCATTAGCGGCTTTAAATAATGCGGGAAATTTTTGCCTGAGAACGCCACATAGCAGCGAGCAAAGGCTTCAATAGCAGCGCTATCGTGGGTCGTCTCGCCATCACGAACCACCTGTAAATAACATTTTCCACTCTCATCACTTACGTGAAGCTCGCCATTTTCTGCTTCACTAAAGAGCAGTGGCGTATCAGCACTTACCATATTGGTGAAGCGAAATTCCATTTGCCGCGACAGCCCGAACTTTACCAGTATTAGCGTAAACAACAGGTCACCAGGCACGCAGAAACGTCGCGCACCCGGATTATGGATCGGGTTGTAATCACCTGCCACGCCTTTAGCGAAACGGCTGGCCTGCTCGGCGGAGACCACTACATACTCTCCGTGTTGCGCGTAAAAATCCTTGAACATGGCGTTTGCTGCCTGCCTAGCGTTGAAATCGAAAACCCATAACTATCCAGCGTCGCGCATAATGCCATAAAACGCGCGCCAACAGGAGTCACCTGCCAGGAAGCGAGTATGTCAAACACGAACATTACTAAAAAGCGCTTATCCCGCGTTGTATTGGCTACCTTGATCAGTAGCCTGTTTATCATAACGGTTTGGCTGGTGGGCAGCTACTGGTTGCTGAATAGTCAGTGGTTACCGGAAAGAATTTCTCAGTTTGAAGGTATTGAGGTTCGCTGGAGCCAAGGAACTAGCCGCCACCCTGGACGCTGGGAAGTAGACAACCTTTATCTTGCCCGTGAAGACGATGCGCTACCGATGGCAATTGAGGCCGAGCATGCCACGCTCACACTCTCGTTATGGTCGCTACTGCGTGGCGAGTTACATATCAAGGCATTAGAGGCCGAAGGAATTCGCCGCTTAACGGTGGGTGATATCGCCCTTGAAGCGCAGGGCACGCTAGAAGTGGCTGATACAACCCTTAGCCGTGAAAACCTGGCCATACCCCATGTGAACCTGGCAATCACAGAAGGCCGCCTGATACGCCCAAGTGACCACGCCACACTGGTTAACGCCATAACCCTTGAAGCCACTGCAACGCTTGATGAGATCACGCCCACGGACCCGGCCACGGGTGCACTTAACCCTGAACTGCTAGCGGCACTTTCCGCAACACTTGATATTAAGGCGCAGGCAGATGCCTGGAATGTATTCATGCCCTACCTGGAGGCCATTCCGTGGCTTTTCCTGGACGGCCGCGGCGTACTGGAGGGCCATATTGAACTTGCCTCAGGCACACTTAAACCAGGTAGTCTGCTTACTTTGAAGGCACCTGAATTACGTTTAACGCTGGATGAGCGAACGCTTTTAGAGCACGATCAACCAACGACCTGGAGAGAGGCAGATGCACCACCCCCGCGCCACACAGCAACCGGTAGAGGAAGCGTCCAGCTACGCGTAGCCGATCACCACATTGATTTTGAGACTCGCCTGCAGGATGTCACGCTGGCAGATACACAGCCCTATGCGGTAAATACCGCCTTAAGCCTTAAAAGCGATATGGCCAACCAGCGCCTGGACCAACTAACTCCACCCACGGATGCTGAGCTGGCGCTTGAAGGCACCATTACCCGGCTGGACATGATGGACCGCTACCTCGCCAATACGCTGGAGGGTCAGGGCATTCGCTTATCCGGCAATGGCCGTTTAGAGGCTAGGGTTAGCGTTCGCGACACTCACGCCCATAGCGCCCATTTGCGGGTCGAGGCAGACGCAATCGCGGTCAACGCACTGGATATGACCGCTCAAGGGCAAGGAATACTTAACGCTGAGCTAAAGGACGCCTCGATGGTGGACGCGACACTTGGTTTCTCCCAGGCAACACTCTCCCACGCTGACCAAACACTGCTTAACGACGCGACACTTGACCTGGTAGCACAAAGTCCTATCGAACCCGTATTAGCCCGCAGCCACGCCACCGCGACACTTCACTGGCAGGATGCCCGCATGGCCAGTATTAGCGCCCTGCAACCGTATATTGCCACCTACCTGCCGGATCCGGCTCCGTTTAGCCTGGTCAGCGGCCAAGCGCAAAGTAACGGAACGCTCCATATTACCCCTGAACAGCTTAGCGGAGCGCTTACCTTAACCGGCGATTCGCTCACTACTCGCTGGCAGCGTGATGAGCAAAGCACCCTGCTCACCAGCGATATGCAGCTTTCACTGCAACTACGCGAGGCCGCTACCGATGGCACAAGCGTTGATATCAGTGGTAGCCGTTTACGCTGGCAGGTCGCTGATGACACACAGCCCGAAGAGCGCCTGGAAAGTATCTTAGTGATTCGCGAAGGCCGCTTTCAGCGGCGTGTCGAGATTCCCAGTGGGCAGTTTCAGCTAGAGGGCAGCGTGCAGCGCTTGAGTTTTCTGAACGCCTTTTTACCCACAGATCACGGCGTTTCGTTGTCTGGCAACGGGCAACTGCTCGCCCAAGGCTCTTTTAGCGGTAAGCGCCTGTTGGCACCTACTCGGCTGCGTATCGATGCCAACCAGCTTGAAGTCACATTTTTAGACTACCAGGCCAGCGGGCGCGGCGAGCTAACCGCGCAAATCGACAGCCCCGAACAGGCACAACTTTCGCTGGGTATTCCGCGCTTTTCGCTACAGCGTAACGGTGATGACCAACCTCATGTAGAGGGGCGTCACTTTGCCTTAACCACCCAGACAGACCAGCTCAGCAAAGTATTCATATCGCCAGAAGCAGAATACTTTGTTACCCGAATAGACTTGCCGATTACCGAAGTGCCGGACTTTACTCGCTATAACCGCTACTTGCCTGAAGATGCAGGCCTTCGCCTGCTTGGCGGTCAGGCAAGCCTCGGCAGCGAGTGGCTGCTGGAGGGGATGAGCGCCCAAGGCAACATGACCCTGCGTGCGTTTGGCGCCGACCTCGCCCTTCTTGATCAGCGGCTACGTGGCGATATCGAACTCTACTTACAGCTTACTGAAGGTGATTTACAGGCACGGCGTTTTACGGCTAATGACTCATTTCTGCGCTTGGAAAATGTGTTCCGCATAAGCGAGCAAGGCGCTCAGGACGCAGGCTGGTGGGTGCAGCTCTCCATGGATGACGCACAGCTTACCTGGGATGACCCCATTCGCCTGACCACACAGCTGCGTCTGGCCATGCGCGACACCGGCTTGGTCGCCAGATTGTTTTTAGCCCGTGCCCGAGAAAGCGACTGGCTCGGCAGGCTACTCAACGTGCGCAATGTTAATGGCACCGCTGAACTTGCACTTAATGGCGAACGTATCCAGCTGAGCAACCTGGTACTCACCGGCGGCCCTCTACTGCTGCTTTCCGATGTCACGCTTGAAGAGCAGAGCGCCAATGGAGCGCTCTATGCCCGCCTTGGCGCACTTGGCATAGGCGTGGAGCTTGTTAACAGCGAACCCAGGTTACACGTACTGCAACCCAAGCGGTGGTTTGACCGCTGGCGGCAAGCGGTTCGTTACCCTCGTCCTGATTAGCGCTGTTTGCGCTGGCGCCGAATCATCCTGACCCGCTCTCTGGCTTTAGCCGGCGTCGAAAGCGGCGCTGCTGAACCCGTCTCTTTGGGCGGCAAAGTGACCCAAGCAAACACCGGCAACGCCAAGTGCCAGCGAATCGCGGCTAACCGCAGCCCCAGCGTAATCGCCAAGGCCATGGCGATACTAACGCTCAGCGGCGTATTCAAGGTGCTCAGCGCGACATATACAGTGCCGCCAGCCATGGCAGCGGTAGCGTAGATCTCTTCGCGCAACACCATCGGTACGCGCTGAGCCAGCATGTCGCGGATCATTCCGCCGGCGACACCGGTCATCATGCCCATCAATACCGCCACTACACCGGAGGTTCCCAGCAACAGCGCTTTATGGGTGCCGATGACCGTAAACAAGGCAAGGCCAAAGGCATCCGCAATCGGCAAAAACCTTCGCGACAAGCGATGAATATAGTGGAACCCCACCAGCGAAATGCCCACCGTTGCCAGGATAACCCATAAGTAAGTGGGATCAGCGACCCAAAAGACCGGCCGCAAGCCCAGCACTAAATCACGCAGTGTACCGCCACCAATACCGGTCACAGCGGCCAACACCAGCATGCCAAACGGGTCCATTTTTGACCGACACGCAAGGATAACGCCCGATAGCGCAAAAACAATCACACCCATCATGTCCAACCAATACACCACACCCGTCACGTGATTCCCCTTTGTGCGCTATGTTTTTTAAAGCGGTTTCTTAAAGCAGGCAGAATATCACTAATGCGTTTTTCGCCTATCGCTTACTCATTCGCTAATTAACCCGACTTAACGCCGTGGCTTAGGGTACGCTTGTGAGAACTTTTTAAAAGGAGGTGCTATGGATTGGAACCCTGCTTATACATGGTTAGTACTGGCGCTACTTCTCAGTTTAGGGGAGTTAACCTCTGGTGCAATGGTACTACTGGCACTGGGTATTGCTGCCGCGCTTACCGCGGCGGTCACTGCCCTTGGGCTCTCTCTACCTTGGCAATTGCTGAGCATGGGCATTTTTTCTGGCCTATTAGTTCCCTTGGGTGTGATGGTGATTCGTCCGCGCTTTTCTCCTCGCGGCGTTGCCTACGGCACCACCGGCACTGGGGTCGAAAAAGGCAATCATTACCATACGTTGCGCCGTGATTATGACGATGCGCCCGGTATCAAAATTAACGGCGACTTTTACCGCTTGCGCGTTATGGACACAGGTGCCACAGAACTTCCACCCGATACGTCCGTTATCTTTCAGCGCTTTGAAGGCACCACAGCGCTGGTTGCCCTCCCCTCGTCAGCCCCTAACCCTTTGCAAGACGATACCACCCTACGCAAGGAGCCTTAATAATGGATTTACCTATTAGCCCCGGTTTATTAATAAGCCTGATTATTGTCGTTATCGGCATTGTGATTATTTCCAAAGGGCTGGTGATTGTACGTCAGTCGGAAGTAATGGTAGTTGAGCGCCTCGGCTCATTTAATCGTGTGCTCGAAAGTGGCATCAATATCATCGTTCCCTTTATTGAGCAGCCCCGCGCGATCACCATGCTGCGCTATCGCAAAATGGGCGAAGAGTACCAGGCAATTACCACGGATGAGATCCGCATCGACCGCCGTGAAACGGTGATGGATTTCCCCGGCCAGCCGGTCGTGACCACCGATAACGTAACGGTTCGTATCAATGGCGCGCTTTATTATCAAATTATTGATCCTAAGCGCGCGGTTTACGAAGTCGTCAACATGAGCCAGGCCGTCGAGGTTCTGGCGAAAACCACGCTACGCTCGGTGGTCGGCAAAATGGAACTGGATAAACTATTTGAATCCCGCGCGGAAGTGAACAATGAGATTCAGGCTGCCATGGAGGAGCCTGCATCCAAATGGGGGGTCAAAATATCTCGCGTCGAGGTACAGGACATTGCCATGCCTGAAGAAGTAGAAACGGCCATGCGCCTACAAATGGCTGCCGAGCGTAAACGCCGCGCCACCGTTACCGAAGCCGAAGGTGAAAAATCGGCCGCTATCGCCATGGCTCAGGGCCAGCGTGAATCGTCCATTCTTAACGCCCAGGGTGATAAGGAATCGGCCATTCTGCGCGCCCAGGGCGAGCAGGAGTCCATCAAACTGGTATTGAATGCCATTGGCGACAGCGAGGAAAACAAACGCACCGTGGTGGGTTATTTACTCGGCCAGAGCTATATCAAGGGTTTGCCCAACATGGCAAAAGACGGCGAGCGCGTTTTTGTGCCTTATGAATCTTCTGCTCTGCTGGGTTCCATGGGCATGTTCCGCGAACTGGCAGGCTCACCTGAGGATGCGGTAGGAGAACATCTACAACACCGCACCGGCAGTACTAACCCATCCAACAGCTTTCGCAGCGGCGTGGTAGGCGGAGGTATTAGCGGAAGCTGACACGCTCGCTCAAGAAAACCGGGTAACGCTATTACCCGGTTTTCCAACTGTTACAAACACTTATGATAAATCGGCCCTAACGACTCACGCTCCCAAGACGGGTTAAACCACGCGGCGCCGCAATGCGAAAAAAACGCTCCACGACATCCGCTTGTGTGGCCGGAGTCACTAACGACACCCCCACAAATATCGGCAAGTTGATGATTAGCCCCCAGAACCCCGCGTGGATGCCCAACGGGTGTGGCCATGGCGTAGTAAACGCCACGGTAACCAAAAATCCTGCCACAATACCCGCCATAACGCCCAAACGTGACGCGCGCGGCCAGAAGAACATGCCAACAAAAGCAGGCAACACTTGCGAGGCAAACCCCAGCCCTACCAGCAAAATCATCACCAGACTGCCCGGTTCAGCAATCGCGAGCGGTGCAATCACCAAGGCCATGATGGGTAAGATCATAAGCCTGGCAAGTCGGCCAGTAGTAGCATTTGAAAGCTTTAACAGCGGTTGCAGTACATCCTTACTTAATGACAGCGACACCGAATGAATAAACGGCTCACTTGATGACATGGAAGCCGCCAGGGTACCCGCCCCCAGTAGCCCGACCAGCACAACGGGCAAATGCTGCATGGCATATTCAAGGGCCACCGTGTCTGCTCGGGCCAGGTCAGGTAGCGAGTAAATACCGATAAAGCCCACAATCACCATGGGTAAAATCACCACATAGTACGTTGGCAGCCAGGTAGCGCTGCGCCGGATAGTGCGTGCGGAAGACGCACTCATCCACTGGGTCCATACCGGGGGCATAAACGAGAACATCGAGACAATAATCGAGGTGGTCCAGAAGCTAAAACTCATATCCCCGCCAGCCCCTGGTAGGGTTAAAAACGCTACATGCTCAGCCTGAATACGCTCAAATACCGCTGCAAAACTTAAACCGCCGGTGGCGCTATGCACTGCCCACAAGCCTACAGCCCAGGCAACGACCAACATTAATACGCCCTGAAAGGCGTTGGTACGCCCAATCGCCCGCTGACCGCTGGCGTACAAATAGACAGCAATAGAGGCAAGTACCAACACAACGCCTAACCAGACAGGAATGATCCCGCCGCTCATCACAAACAGAATATAGGCCGAACCAACCGTTTGAAGCACCGCATAAGCAATTGAACCAACCGCCATTACCAGCGATGCCAGCGCACCCAAAGCGGGGCTTTGATAGCGGTCCGCAATCGCGCTTGCCTGAGTAACGTGGCCAAACTCAGCGCCAAACTGCCATACCTTGGGGCCAAAGTACCAGGCGATCAGGGCCAGATATGCCAAATAGATAGCGACGTAAAAGACCGCGACCCCTTTCGAATAAGCCCAGCCCGGTGCGCCCATAAAGGTATAAGCACTGACACTCCCTGCGGCAATCAGCAGATACAGCGTGACCGGCCCCATGCTACGCCCAGCAACCCCCCACTCTTCCAGGCTGTTCATATTGGCACGGGTGGCCTGCCCACCGCGGGCGCGTAAGCCAATCATCATGGCAATGGCCACATAGATAAGCGTAATCAGCAGAGGCCAGAGGCTATTCATGGTTATCTCGCTCTACGATACGGTTGCCTATCAGCATGACCACCACGCAAGAAAAAATAACCAGATAGCTCCATACCACCATCAGGGGCAGGCCTAGCACTAATATTGCCCGGTTTACCCAACCAATCATCGGCCACGTTCCCATAGCGATGAGTGTTAAAAACGCAATTAATAAACCCCAACCCGCACGCGAGGTGGGCAGTACCAGTAAACGCCGCATGGTGATTCCCTAAGATTTTGTTAGCCGTCGTACCACTGGCCTACCTATTTTCATGTTGTGTGATCGGCAAATCGTCGGCCGATCAACGGCTTGACTCCGTTAAGAGGCGTCGCATGATCGTCACGGTTTCGCCTCGGTACTCAAGCGTTTCTATCGCTTGCCAACCTAGCCGCTGATAAAGCGACTGCTGGTCAGGGGTATAGAGATAACATTGGTGAATACCGCTATTGCGCACTTCTGCTTCCATGCGTTGCACCAGCGCGGAAGCAACACCCTGCCCGCGCCACTCAGGCGCTACGAAAACAGAGGCCAGCCACGGCGTTAATTCGCGCCGAATGCTCATATCATCATCAATTAAGCAGGCAGTGCCGACAGGTACGTCGTCTTGCAAAGCAATAAATACGGAGGGTACACCCGAGATACCGCACTCAGACATCGTGTCATCAATGGCTTCTTCTAGCGTTAGCCCTGGGTATAAGCTCCCCCACGCTGCAAACGTCCAGCGCACTACGGTGGGAAGATGAGGACTATCTGCGCTAAGTCGCTGGATAGTGGTGTCCCGCATCACTATTTACCTTATTTTGCTGAAATTAACACCGTCACGGCAATCCTGTAGCCCACCTCGCACCATCATGCAAAAGCGCGCACCTGCGGCGATTAGCGTGACGAATCGCGCAGCAGCGCATCAAGAGGACCATTCTCAAGCGGCTGCCCCCAACTGTCGCCGTGTACCAACTCACTTAACGGTAGCCTGGAGCGCCAGCCTTTGGCTTCAAGTTCCGGCTGATCCAGAAACTCGCTGACATAGCCAAGGCATAGATAGGCCACGGGATATACGTGATCAGGCAGGTTCAAGGCGTCACTTAACTGAGCCTGATCAATAATACTTACCCAGCCAACGCCAACCCCTTCGGCCCGCGCAGCCAACCACAGGTTTTGTACCGCCAGGCACGTGCTGAACAAGTCAGTTTCGACAATACTGTTGCGGCCTAGCACGTGTGGTCCACCCCGGCTGCGGTCGCAGGTGATGCATAGATTCAGCGGGCTTTCGACAATCCCTTGAAGCTTGAGGCTACGGTAAAGATCATTACGCTCACCCTCAAAACGCTCAGCGGCTTTCTGGTTTTCCTGCTCAAATAACGCAAGGATAGATGCTCTGACCTCGTCACCTTCAATGACCATAAAATCCCAAGGCTGCATGAACCCTACCGAAGGCGCATGGTGGGCAGCCTGCAATAGACGCGCCAGCACGTCAGCGGGAATCGGGTCAGGAAGAAACTGTGAACGCACATCACGGCGCTCATAAATGGCACGATAAAGCCCGTGGCGTTCACTCTCTGAAAAGCAGGCATCTGAAGCGGTCACGGGATTGAACTCCTGTTCCAGGATCGTTTATGCGTGGGAGGCGGGTTTGACCATATCAATATGCGGTATGCCGTCTTCATCGTAGGGCTCACTGATGCGCTCGAACCCAAACGACTCGTAGAAAGCGTTTAAATAGACTTGTGCGCCGATCTTAATGCCCAGGCCCGGATAGGTTTGCTCGGTAAAACGAATCGCCTCGCTCATAAGCGCACGGCCATACTGATGGCCCCGGAAAGCCTTGAGTGTCATCACTCGGCCAATCGAGGGCTCGGCGAATTTATTACCCGGCCCCACTACTCGGATATACGCCGCGAGCTGACCATCAACGGTGGCGGAAAGATGCCAGGCAAGCGGGTCCAGCTCATCAATTTCCTGATAGGCACACTGCTGTTCCACCACAAACACCGCTATGCGTGCCTTTACGATTTCATAGAATTCGCGCGTGCTTAATTCGTCCAGTCGCGACCAGCTAAAACGTAAAGACATCGCGGTGTAATCTCCATCGGGCATTAAGAATTCAAACAGTATAAAACGCCGATTATACATGGTCCGACATACGGCCATCTCGCCAAATAGTCACTAAACCTCTGCAGCCAACACAGCCTGCGACAAAGATATCTCACAGAGTGCCCACGTTCAGCGCCTCACGGCTTCTCAACACTGTTCAAAAACTGCTTAAGTAGCTCGTCAAGCTGCGCCCGCTGGTCATCACTCAAACCACTGACCAGCTCTTCCTGTGTCGCCACATGAGTGGCAACGGCTTCATCAATTAACGCAAACCCTTTCTCAGATAGCGAAATCAGAAAGCCTCGTCCGTCGGCGGGGTTTTTGACACGCTCAATCAACTCCGCTTTTTCCAACTGCTGAAGCCGATGTGTCATGGTGCCGGACGTCACCATGGTGGAGGCCATTAAGTCGCTGGGAGAAAGCGCGTAAGGTGGACCTTCACGGCGCAGCGTGGCCAGTACGTCAAAGCTTGAGTCGTTAAGGCCGTACGCCGCCCACGTCTGCTCCATGCGCCGCATCACGCTCTGATTCAGTCGTTTGAGTCGGCCCAGCGTGCCCATTGGGGCCACGTTCAGGTCGGGCCGCTGTTGCTGCCACTGTGTGAGTATTTTATCGACATGATCCATGGCGTTCATGCTTACCGCTTTTTAGCTTGACGTCAAGATAAAAAATCACATACCTTGATATCAAGGTATTTTAAAAATCATGTTAAAGAGCAACCACAAGAGCCACACTATGCAACCATCCAAGGCAAGATCAGGGGCACTTCCCAAACAGAAGCGACTTGCCGCATTTATCTATCTTGTGGCAGGTGGCGCGCTACTGGGGCTTTCGACCAACGTGGCCAAACTGGCCGGTGATGCGCAGCTGTCGCCTCTCGCCTTTCTATTTTGGTCGATTACTGGCGCGGCTTTAATTCTGATGGTCGTAGCCGCACTACGCAGCAATTTGCCGCCTGTCACGGGTCGTACGCTTGAGTATTACCTGGTTTCGGCCTTTGTCGGCGTGGCGGGTTCTAACCTGATTTTCTTCTCGGCCATTCCGCATATTGGTGCAGGTTTTGTCGCCCTTGTGATTACATTGCCGCCGTTGCTTACCTACGTTGGTGCGCTGATAGTAAAGCTGGAACGCTTTCAGATGATGCGGGCGATGGGCGTTATGTCAGCGCTCGCGGGCGCCGTCACTTTGGCAGCTCACAAGCTTTCCACGCCTGATGCCGACTATGTGTGGATTTTGCTGGTGTTGGCGGGGCCGGTACTGTTGGCCACCGGCAATCTTTACCGAACGTTGCGCTGGCCAGCGGGTGTCTCAGGCGACGCGCTTGCGCCCGGTATGCTAGTCGCTGCGGCGGCTCTTCTGTTCAGCGTCGGCCTGCTGCCTGAATTTTCGCTTGGTATTCCAAGCGGGCAACGCCTACCACTTCTCCTAATTGCCCTTCAATCAATGGTATTTGCAGGCCAGTTTTTACTGCTATTTCTGCTTCAGAAAACCGGCGGGCCAGTACTTCTCAGCCTGCTGGGTTCCGTCGGCGCCGTGGTTGGCGTTCCGGTGGCGATAATGCTCCAAGGAGAAGCCGCACCGGAGGGCTTACTACCCGGTGCCCTGCTGATAGGCACAGGTATCGCTCTGCTTAACATTGGCAAAGCCAAACAAATTTCCTAAATAAACAAAGGCATATCTGGCAGGCATCACTTAAACAATACGCCGTTCCATGTAGTGAGTATTGCCTTCCGTTTTACGAATGTGAAAGCCCATGCGTTCGTAGAGCGCGACGGCAGGATTAATGCAGAACACCCGAAGGCGCAGCGTATCGATATTCGATTGCCGCGTCCTGTTTACCATATGGTGGATGGCTGCCGTACCAAAACCCTGACGCTGCCACTGCGGCGCGATTTGCAGCTCGCGAATATAGCAAGCCTCGGTAGCCTGGTTGATACACAGTAGGCCCACCGGGTGCGTGTTGATGACCAACTGATAGCTTTCCAGGGTGCGCCACTCACTTTCAAACAAAGCGCTGTCCCAGTGCATATCCAACTGATCATAGTAGCTGGACATATTCTGGCGGATCAGTTGCTCTGCAAAATCCCTATCGCTGGTCGGCTGAAAGAGCGGCGTCATATTTACTCCCGGCGCTCCTGTCGGCACCTGTTGCGAATGTTGTTCCTGGAGAAGCTGACATCATAAATCATTACGTTGCCAGCGGTTTACAATATGACTCCGCTGTTAAGGTGAGAACCGCCCCCTTAATCCGCTATACTAGGCAGTAGCGTAGATAAATAACGAAGGAGGGAGTATGAACAACGTCTCTTTGGAAGCAAAGCGCCGCTATTATGCACAGGTCAGGCGTTCAAATTACCAGGCGAGCATGGCACTGGAAGGGATTATCGTTGATTCTCAGGCGTCTAAAACCAATAAAACCGATGTATTAGTTAAATATACAAAATATAAAAATTGCTAATGGATAAGTACGGCGTCGGCCAAGACCCTTATTGCTATCCCGGCACTGATATCTTGCGTAATAAGCTGGACATTTCCGACACGGCTGAGCTTGAAGAAGCGGAGCGCGATCTATCGCTTATTAACGCGGATAGCATTGAGCTTTTGCAGCCACCCTATAATTTTGCGTACCTGAAACACCTTCATCATCAGCTATTCCATGACCTCTATGATTGGGCAGGTAGTGTGCGCACTATTGATATAGCCAAAGGCGATACGCGATTTTTCCACGTTAATCGCATCATTCCCGAAGCTGAAAAGCTGTTTACCAAACTTGCAGAACACGATTATTTTATTCAGCTTGAGAAAGCAGAACTCATACCGGCGTGCGCTGAATTGTATGGTGATTTAAATGTTGTTCATCCCTTTAGAGAAGGTAACGGTCGCGCACAGCGATTACTCTTTGAACATCTCATCATCAACTGTGGCTATCACCTGTCATGGCACCCACTCGAGCAGAATGAATGGATAGCGGCCAATATCGCCAGCTACTATTGCGACTCTCAACCGTTAGCATCCATTTTTGAGCGCTGCATCGGCTCACCTCTGACAGACTAACGTCAGGGCAATGCCTGACGCTCTACTTTATTTCTGCCTTACCCCCTACCCCAACTGAAACGGGTAAACCGACCCTATTTGCAGAAGCTGCGTTAGCTCATCCAGTGCGCTGAGCGACTCTTCTGCCAACTGCGGATCGGCGAGGTCGTCAGGTGCCAAGCGATCCCGGTAGTGGCGGTTGACCCAAGCAGTAAGGTCTTCGTAAAGATCATTAGTGAGCAATACGCGGCCGGTCAGTGCTGCGCGCTCGGCTTCTGAAAGAGCAACGCGCAGGCGCAGGCAGGCGGGGCCGCCGCCGTTGCGCATACTTTGCTTGACGTCTTTCACCACCACGTCACTGATGGGGTTATTGCCTGCCAGCAGGTAGTCTTGAACGGTGCGCCAGACGGCTTCACGCTCCTGACATTCGCTGGGCACGACCAGCGTCATGGTGCCATCAGGGTTGGAAAGCAGCTGCGAGTTAAACAGGTACGACGCCACTGCATCTTCCAGGCTCACTGCTTCAATGGGTACGCGGACAGGAATCAAGGGCGTCGTCATCTTGCGGCGCAACTCGTCGAGCGTGCCCTCTTCGTCCAGGAAAGCCATTTCGTGATACAGCAGCACGGGGCCATTGCCCACGGCGATGACGTCGTTATGAAATACGCCCGCATCAATAGCGTCCGGATGCTGCTGAGCAAATACCGTTTGCGACTCAACAAGCCCATGCTGGCGGGCTACCGCTTGGCTGGCTTCCAACGTTTGGCGGGCGGGATAGCGTGCTGGCTCGCGCTCGCCGCTACGCACGTCACCAAACGCTTGGCGGCCATACACAAACAGATGAATGCCCGGCTCACCGTACTCACCACACAGGCGAGTATGATTGGCAGCACCTTCATCGGAAAACGCCGGCGTGGCGGGCAGCACTGGGTGGTGGGCGAAGTGCTGTTCGCTATGAAAAATGGCTTGCAGCACGCGGCCCGTGGTCTGCGGCTCAAGAAAGCGATGAAAGCTTGATTGCAGATTGGCCGGAGTGAAGTGCACCCGGCGGTCCGGCGCGTCGATGCTGGGGGTAACGGTGCCGGCGTTAGCCGTCCACATGCTCGAAGCGGAGCATACAGCCCGCAGCAACTGCGGTGCATCGGCGGCAGCACGGGCCAGCACTTCGTGGTTGCTGCCGCTAAAACCTAAATCGCGCAGCGCGCCGATATCCGGGCGCTGTTGAGGCGGCAGAACGCCTTGGGTGTAGCCTGCCTCCATCAAGGATTTCATTTTTAAAAGCCCTTGTAGCGCCCCCTCTTTAGGATTGGACTCAAGGCCGCCGTGGCTCATGGAAGCCACATTGCCTACGGCGAGCCCTGAGTAGTTATGCGTCGGGCCTACCAGGCCATCGAAATTGACTTCCCTAACGTTACTGATCGCAGAGGTGCTCACAGACTAACTCCCGGCGGCAGAGTATCGGGCATCTCCAACGCCTCGGCTTCCATGGAGGCCACCGGATAGGCGCAGTAGTCCGCCGCATAGTACGCGCTGGGGCGATGGTTGCCGCTGTCGCCGACGCCGCCGAACGGCGCATCACCCGAAGCCCCGGTAGTCTGGCGATTCCAGTTCACAATACCCGCACGGATGCGCAGCAGAAAATCGTCCCAGTCGGCCTTTTCACCGCCAATCAAACCCGCCGAGAGGCCATAGCGCGTGTTATTGGCAAGCGTTAACGCCTCGTCCCAATCGTGGTAACGGTGCACCTTCAATAACGGGCCAAAGTACTCCTCGTCAGGCACTTCCAAGCCCGTCACATCGATTAACGCAGGCGTGAGCAGACTGGTATTGTCTTTAACACGCTGCATACGGTTAATCACCGTGCCACCCAGTGTTTCCAGCTCATCCTGTGCTTTTAGCAGGCCATCAGCCGCCGCCACACTGACCAGGCCGCCGTAAAACGGTGTGGGCGACTCATCAAACTGCCCGGCCACATGAAGCCTGGCAATCGCTTCGGAAAGCGCGTCAATTAGCCGGTCGCCAACCTCGCCCTGGGGTACGATTAAACGGCGTGCACACGTGCAGCGCTGGCCGCCGGACAGAAAGGCGGATTGCAAAATGGCCAGCACGGCGGCGCGCTCATCATCCACGTCCTTAACCACCAGCGGATTGTTGCCCCCAAGCTCCAGCGCGAGGATTTTATCCAACTGCCCGGCAAACTGCTGTTGCAGCATGCCGCCAACCTTTGCACTGCCGGTAAACAGCAGGCCATCGATCCCAGGGTGTGCAGAGAGCGCCTGCCCCACCGGTACACCGCCTTGAACAAGACTGATGACGCCAGCAGGCAGCCCGGCTTCTTGCCAGCACTGCAGCGCCAAGTCCGCGGTTAGCGGTGTTTGATCGCTCGGTTTGAAGACCACCGTGTTGCCTGCCAGGAGAGCCGGCACCATATGACCGTTAGGCAAGTGGCCCGGGAAATTATAGGGGCCAAACACTGCCATCACGCCATGCGGACGGTGGCGCAGCACCGCTTTGGCACTGCCTACAGCTTTTTCGCGTTCGCCGGTGCGCTCCTTGTACGCCTTGAGTGAGAGCGCTATTTTCCCCACCATAGCGCCCGCTTCTGTACGCGCTTCCCAAAGCGGCTTGCCGGTTTCAGAGGCAATGGCGACAGCCAGCGCTTCACTGCGCGATTTAAGTACCTCAGCAAAACGTTCGACCAACGCCTGGCGTTCGCTAAAGGGCGTTTTTGCCCATTCGGGAAACGCCTTACGCGCAGCGGCTACCGCTTCTTCAACCTGCGTATCACTGGCTGATGCCCCTTGCCAGAGCAGCCCGCCTGAGACGGGGTCAAACTTACTAAACGATGCTGCAGCGCCATTCACCCAGGCGCCGTTGATAAGCTGCTGTTGTTGGGCGTGCATCATGCTCTCCTACCTGTTCAGGTTTCCAGAAGCCGCACGGCATCACCTGTGGTAACCCCTAGGCGCTCGGCTTCTGAGTGGCTTAAAACAATCGTATCGCGGGTGGGTGCACGGCCTATCCACGCGGCGGTAAAGGCCTGCATGGTGGTGGTCGCGGCCAACCAGCGGCTAACGCTCTCATCAGGCGCCTTGGTCGATACTTCAACGTGATATAGCTGCGAATTGCGCACAGCCCGCACATCGTCGATATAGGCTTCAACCGTCGGGCCACCGTCAAAAATATCGATATAGCCTTCCCAGCGCAGCCCCTCTTTTTTGAGCATTTCAAGGGCGGGCCGGGTATGGCGATGCACTTGGCCAATACACGCGCGCGCCTCCTCGGCCATAAACGTGGTGTAAATGGGAAAGCGCGGCATTAATTCACCGATAAAGCTTTTCTGCCCAAGACCGGTCAAGCGGTCGGCTTCGCTGAAGTCCATGGGAAAAAAGTGTTTTCCCAGGCTCTCCCAGAAGGGACTGCGGTTCTGCTCATCGAACACGCCGCGCATTTCAGCGAGCACTTTCTCAGGAAAACGATCACGAAACTGTGCAATAAACAGCCAGCGCGCCTTGGAGAGCAGCGCACCGTTACGCAGGTGCTTATTGGCCTCGCCGCGGTATTCCGGGCGCAAAAACAGTGAGCATACTTCGGCATCGCCGGTATGGTCAGAGCTTAAAAACAGCGTATCGATGGTGCGGTGTAAACCCAGCTGTACCGACGAGTGCGCCAGCGTGCCCAACCGATAGTTATAAAAAGGCACTTCGTGCCCTACCTGGCCTTCAATGGCACAGCAGCCAGCCAGCTCGCCATTGGCCTCATCTTCCAGCACAAAGAAGTAGAGCCGATTGTTAACCGGGGTACGCTCTTCAAACGCGCGGACAGACGTTTCAATTTTTTCTGCCAGAAATTCCCGGTTATTGGGCAGCGAGGTAAAGCCCACGCCCGCCTGCTGCGCAAGCGCCAGCAACCCATCAACATCTGCACGGGCGATAGGACGAATGCGCATCATATTTCTCCTTCATCAAAGGCATCCACCGCGCTGGGCAGAGTAAGTGGTGCGGCAAATACAGCTCGCCCCTCCTCTACTCCCAAGCGTTTGGCATCCACCTCTGAAAGCATCAGTTGCCCAGTGGCTGAAAGCGCGTAACGGGCGACAATGCAGCGAAAATCACCCAGCGCTTGGTTAGCGATCAAGGCAGGTTCGGCATCGGGAAGCGTTTCGTCCGGACGAAGGCGTACCGGATGCCAAGCGGCACGGTTGAATGTTGCCAAACGCTCGCGTTCGGCTTTCACAAGCGGCCCGGCGTCAAATATGTCCACATGGCGCGAGCGCACGAAGCCTTCGGCAAGCATCTCCTGCAAAGCTTCTTCATGCGCAGGATGCTCCCGGCCAATCGCCGCCCGAGCCGGTGGCGTCAACAGCGGCAAATAGAGCGGGAACTGAGGCATCACCTCAGCAATAAAGCTTTTAGAGCGCACACCTGCGATGTGGTTGATATCGTGAAAACTGCGCGCAAAAAAGTGATGGCCCACACTTTCCCAAAAGGGCGATTCGTTCTGCGCATCCAGGTAACCGGGAAACGCCACGGCCAATATGCGCGAAAAGCGCTCGGGGTACTGGGCAATAAACATCAGCCGAGCACGCCGCAACAGGCTTTCGGCGCTGGTCCCCTTGTAACGCGGATTTAGTGAATACGCGCACAGCAGCGTAGCGTCAGAAACTTCATGAGAGAGCGCCAGGGTTTGTACTTCGCGACGTACGTTGAGCTGTTGAGACGCATGAATCAACGTTTCCTGGCGGTAGGTGTAGTAGGCCTCATTGGCGCCCGCCTGGGCACGAATAGTGGCCGTTCCCAGTATTTCACCATGCCCCGCCTCATCCACCAGCGCGCTATTTTCAAGCACAAAGGTGTAGTGCTCGTTACCCGGAAACTCGATCTCATCATTAAACGCCGCCAGGGAGCGCTCAATGCGCTCCTCTAAACGTTCGCGGTTAGCGGGCAGGTTGGTAAGCTTGGGCGTCGCATGCTCTGCCAACACGACCAGCGCTTCGAGATCCGCCATTTTTACCGGACGAATGACCAGCATGCTTGACGCCCCCTCTCTCAATGTCGCCGTGGTCGAATTCATGCGTTGGCAACAAGGCGCTCAATCGCACGCTCCAAACGGGCCATACCTTCAGCAATGTCTGCCTCCGGCACTACCAGTGAAGGCGCCAAGCGAAGCACGTTAGGACCTGCAATCAGTGCCATTACGCCTTCTTCGATGGCCAGCGGCAGAATATCCTTGGCGCGGCCTTCATAGGCGTCCGACATCTGGGCACCTATCAACAGTCCCATGCCACGAATTTCTTTAAACACGCCATGTTTGCGATTAATGGTTTCCAACTGCTCACGGAACAGGTCGTGGCGCTTTTGAATGCCTTCCAGTACGTCTGGCGTATCGATAAATTCCAGCGCAGCCAACGCAATCGCGGAGCCCAAGGCATTACCGCCGTAGGTAGAACCATGGGTTCCAAACGCGAGGGATTTGGCGACGCTGTCGGTTGCCAGCATCGCGCCAACCGGGAAGCCGCCACCCAGCGACTTGGCACTGGTGAGAATATCGGGCGTTACGCCATAACGCTCATAGGCATACAACGTACCGCAACGGCCAACCCCGGTTTGCACTTCATCAAATACCAGCAGCGCATTGTGCTGATCGCACAGCTCGCGCAGGCCTTCTAGAAACTCGGGGGTGGCGGGCAAAATGCCACCTTCACCCTGCATGGGTTCGACCATCACCGCACACGTGTCATCGCCCATTAGAGCGCGCACACTGTCAAGATCATTAAACTCAGCGTGCAAAATACCGCCAGGCACTGGACCAAACCCCTGGGAGTACTTGGGCTGACCACCCACGCTCACAGTAAACAGCGTGCGACCATGAAAGGATTGGCTGAAGGAGATGATCTTGTCTTTCTTTTCGCCGTAATGGTCTACCGCGTAACGGCGCGCCAGCTTCAGTGCGGCCTCGTTGGCTTCACCGCCGGAAGAGCACAAGTACACCTTGTCAGCGAAGGTGCGTTCAACCAGCTTTTTAGCCAACTTAAGCGCGGGTTCATTGGTATAGATATTGGAGAGATGCCAAAGTTTTTCACCCTGCTCTTTTAAGGCATTCACCAACACGGGATGGCAATGACCCAGCGAGTTCACCGCGATACCGCCCGCAAAATCAATATATTCACGCCCCTGCTGATCCCACAAGCGGCTGCCTTCTCCGCGCACCGGAATAATCTGCTGCGGCGCATAGTTGGGAGTCATGTAGTGATCAAAATCCTGCCGGGTTGGGGTCGTGCTCATGGGTCAGTCCCTCTCGTTGAGTCAATCAGTTATATCAGTATACGGGGCGAGCAAGCTCACCCGCTTTCAGTAATGTGACGGTAAATTATGTAATGCTGCCCATATTTCAGATTATTTCTGAAGGAAGGTCTCTGGTGCTAATGCGTTACTGCAGATGTTGCGACGTGGACGAGCATCAGCTCAAACGCTCTTCCCGGGGGGTTAATCCAAAATGATTGCGGTAAGCCGTTGAAAAATGAGCCGCCGAGGAAAACCCCGTCGCAAACGCGATATCGCCTACCGAGCGATCACTTTCACGCAACTGTTTACGGGCATCCTGCAAACGCAAATTGAGGTAATAGCGGCTAGGCACCGCCTGAAGATATTTTTTAAACAGGCGCTCCAACTGGCGGCGGGAAATGCCTAAATGCTCAGCAAGCTCCAGGGTCGAAAGCGGCTCTTCTATGTTGGCTTCCATCAGCGTCACAGCGTCTACCAAGCTCTGCGGGGCGTGGCCCAAGCGGTGGCGCAGCGGCACATGTTGGCGCTCATCGGCCATGCGAATTCGCTCACACATAAAGTGCTCTGACACCTGTTCAACCAGATGACTGCTCTGCTGTTGGCGCACCAGCGTCAGCATCATGTCCATGGCCGCCGTACCGCTGGCACAAGTGATCCGGTTGCGGTCGATCTCAAAAAGCTGTTGCGACAGCGCCACCTGAGGATACGCTTGGGAAAAGGCCGCAAAACGTTGCCAGGGTAAGGTCGCCCGATAGCCTTCCAGCAATCCCGTGCGGGCCAATACTTCAGCCCCTCCCGCTAATCCGCCCAGCATCGTACGGCTTGGCTGGTGGCGCAGCCACTCCATTAGTTTGGCCGGTAACGCATAGGGCAGAGGCGAAGGCGCGCAGATAAGCACCATGTCCAGATGAGGCGGCGCCCCTTCCAGGGTGTAGTCAGCATGACAGGATAATTGAGCGCTGCTTCGCACCGGCTGCTCATCGGTACTGAGTGTAAACACCTGATAGAGCACCTGGCCGCTAAGTTGATTGGCCATCAGCAGCGGCTCGACGGCACTGGCATGTGAGAGCATGGAAAAGCCAGGCAGCAGTAATACCCCAATGCGCTGGCGCGCAAGTGTTAACGGGGGAGACAAAGAGCTGAGCTGCATGCCAAAACGCCATCAGTAAATGAAACGTCATCTTACCCAATTGTGACGTTTTGGGCAGTGCCTGATAGCCCCCAATAGAAAAAGGGCGAGGCGCGAACGCCCTGCCCTTCCTGTCAGCATCTAAGCCACTTATCGATCAAATCGCTTATTGGTTTTGATTCTGCTTCGCTTCGGATAGCGTCATATCGCTATCGACCTGCGTATAGTTATCCTCGACATAATCCTCTGAGGACGCTTCAATCTCGTCACTGCCATACGTGGTATTCATGATGAGCTGTTCATCCTGGAACTCCACTTCGTCCATCGGCAAAGCGATTTCTGTCGCGCCGAAGCCCCAGATACCACCGACTGAGATAATGGCAAACAGGTCACCAGAGTCGTTGTGCTGAGCGATATGTTGAATATCACCGATCTCTTCGCCATCCTGGTTAATGACGGCCATACCTTCCAGCTCGCTAACCGGGTGAGACATCAATGAATTATTGTCATCCTGGTCGTTACGATTATCCTGGGCAGCCTGCTGGCGTTCTTGATCGTCATCGCTATTAACGTCGACCTGTGCATCATCGGCTTGTTCGACGTTAACGTCAGGCTCGCCACCCTGCTCAACAGTAACGTTAGGCTCAGCGTCTTCAACGGTAACGTTGGGCTCGGGCTGTTCAATCGTCACGTTGGGTTCAGGCTGCTCGACCGTCACGTTCGGCTCTGACTGCTCTACTCGAATATTGGGAGAGTCTTGTTCAACTTTTACTTCAGCAGGCTCTTGGTCGACTTCAACGTCCATCGTTTCGTCGCCATTAGGCTGAGACTGAGCACGGCTGTCAGTTTCTGTGCCTTGTGGCTGC